>SKKC01000084.1 GCA_007121695.1 Spirochaetales bacterium
TCGAGTACCACCATGAATCGCGGCGCAGTCCGGTTGAGTTCCTCGCGAATGCAGTACTCAAGAAGACTCAGGTCGATGATGCTCTCGGTCTTGGAAACGCCGATGCGGGTCAGAAACTCGCGTATACTCGACGGCGTGTACCCCCGACGCCGCAGCCCACAGAGGGTCGGCATTCGAGGGTCATCCCAGCCGTCCACGTATGAGCCCTCGACCAGTTCGAGCAGCTTGCGTTTGCTCATGACCGTATAGGTCAGGTTCAGCCGTGCAAACTCAATCTGCTGCGGATGGTGAATACCGAGCTCGTCGAGGAACCAGTCATACAGCGGTCGGTGATTCTCGAACTCGAGTGTACAGATAGAGTGTGTGACGCCTTCGATCGAATCCGACTGGCCGTGCGCCCAGTCATAGGTCGGGTATATGCACCATGTGTCCCCTGTCCTGTGATGGTGGTGCTTTCGTATGCGGTACATCGTTGGATCGCGCATGTTTATATTGGGATGCGCCATATCGATCTTCGCCCGAAGCACGTGGCTGCCTTCGTCGAACTCACCCGCTCTCATTCGCTCAAAGAGATCAAGATTCTCCTTAACCGGGCGATCGCGGTACGGGCTATTCTTTCCCGGTTCGGTTGGTGTGCCGCGGTACTCCCTGATCTGGTCCGCATTCAGGCTGTCAACGTATGCCTTTCCGGCTTCGATCAGCTGTACCGCATACGAGTAGAGAGTTTCAAAGTAGTCGCTCGCATAGTACTCGCGGTTACCCCAGTCGAAGCCGAGCCAGCGTATATCGGTTTTGATCGCGTCGACGTACTCCACGTTTTCGCGACTCGGATTCGTGTCGTCGAAGCGGAGATTGCAGACTCCCCCGAACTCTTCGGCAATACCGAAGTCTATGCTGATAGCCTTCGCGTGCCCGATATGGAGATAGCCGTTCGGCTCCGGGGGGAACCGGGTGCAGACGGTTCGGTCAAAACGTCCGGTACGATTGTGCTCTACAACAGTCCGTCGAACAAAATCAAGACTATCGCGGTCGGTGTTTTTTTCTGTAAGAGAATCAGACATTCAAGGCCTCCGATCAGATTAAGCACTGAAGCTATCATACCTGCGCTATTCACTTCAAACCGCGCCTGCCGATCCCATGGCAGTGATGCAGAGGCGCCGGGCACCGCCGCGGTTCCGGTGTTCACACACATACAGGCCCTGCCAGGTACCGAGTACCGGGCGCCCGTCCCGTATCGGGAAACTCACGCTCGATCCGATAACGGTGGATTTCGCGTGCGCCGGCATGTCGTCCGGGCCTTCGTACTGGTGCACATACGCGGGGTTCGCGTCGGGAATCAACTCGCTGAAGGTCGTTTCAAGATCCGTACGGACATCCGGGTCCGTGTTCTCGTTCAGGGTGAGCGATGCAGACGTATGCAGAATGAAGACCTGACAGATTCCGACCTGCATGCCGTCAAAGCCATCGGTGGCCGAGAGTACCTCCTCGGTTATCAGATGAAACCCTCGAGTCCGGGGCCGAAGCTGTACATCCCACTGTTTAACATAAAACTGTTGTTCCAAATCGTTACTCCTTTCCGAAACCAGCCGCGCAGTGCTACTTTACTGCTATATGGACACGGATGTAATACTCGTCGGTGCCGGCCCGATAGGAATAGAGGTAGCCTGCGCCCTGAAACACGCCGGGGTGCGGTATGTGCACATTGAAGCCGGGCAGATCGGGCAGACCATCTACGACTGGCCACGGCACGCACGTTTTTTCAGTTCGCCCGAGCGCGTCGCGATAGCGGGAGTGCCGGTGCAGACCTACGATCAGGAACAGCTTACCGGCGAAACCTACCTCGCCTATCTTCGCTCGGTCGTGGAAATACACGATCTTGATATCCGGCTGTACGAACGCGTGATATCCGCCGAAAAAACAGATACCGGTTTCACGGTGCTCACGAGTTCGCGAGTTTCGGAACACACCTACAGCTCCCGATATCTCGTACTTGCAACCGGAGACATGAATACGCCGAACCGTCTTGGCATTCCCGGAGAGGACATGCCGCACGTATCGCATCGCTTTGACGAACCGCACAGGTACTTCAAACAGAAACTGCTCGTCGTCGGAGGCAGAAATTCGGCTCTCGAAGCCGCGCTGCGCTGTTTCCGTGCGGGTTCCCGCGTATCGCTGAGTTATCGAAGACCCTACCTGGATTCCGCACGGACGAACTCGAGACTTCACCTCGAGCTCAGCATCCTGACGAAGAAGAACTACGTTCCCTTCTATCCGGCAACCGTCCCCGTTGCAATCGGGAGCGACTGGGTCGATCTCGCGCCCGCGAAGCAGGCTGCGACAGGCAGCATCGACCCGGGCGCCGTACAGAGGATCGAAGCCGATTTTGTCCTGTTGCTGACGGGATTTCAGGGTGACGTGTCGTGGCTGAGGAACCTGGGCGCAGAGTTTCACCCCGACAGCGAGATCCCCATAATAGACCAAGAAACAATGGAAACGACGGTACCCGATCTGTTTCTGGCGGGAACCGCAGTATCGGGAAATCAGCAGTCGTATAAGGTTTTCGTCGCGACTGCTCACGAGCACGGTCCAAGAATCGCACGGGCAATTAGCGGTACAGACAGCGTCCCGTTCGGCACGGTGGCATCGCGGCGCTATCCCTTTACGATACGGGACATTTCTCCCAAGGACAGCTGAGCCTATCTGCTGGCCGCGTCGATCATTGTATTCATGGTCGCCACGACAGTGTCAAAATAGGTGTCGGGATCCCCGATTTCGGCCTGTTCGATGCGAAAACCGATCGCACCCTGATGGCCGCCGCCGTTCGTTATCCCGAGGGAATCGATAAGATCGCGCAGATCAA
>SKKC01000178.1 GCA_007121695.1 Spirochaetales bacterium
GCGATCCTCACCGTGCTCGGCATGCTCTTTCTTAAACGGGCCTTTCGTCTCGGTCGCAGGATGCAGCGGCAGGAGACAGGCTTTACTGCGGGTCTCGTCGAGGAAGCGAAAGGATTCTGGAATGACTTCATCGGAAGCCTCGACAGTGCTGCGAAGAGCATGGCGGGTATCGCTGTTGCCTGCGCCTGTGCAGGCATTATCGTCGGGGTCGTTACGCTCACCGGCCTGGGCATGACTGTCACGCTGATTTTTTCGGTTATGGCAGAGACGAGCCTGTTTCTGCTGCTCCTGGGATCTGCGGTTCTCTCGATTATTCTCGGCCTCGGGCTTCCGACGACCGCGAAATACGCGGTTATGGCAACTCTGGTGGCACCGGCCATTCTCGCGGCTGCCCCGGGCCTTCCCGTCGTCGCGGTCCACCTGTTTATTCTGTATTATGCGATTCTGGCCGACGACACGCCCCCGGTTGGGGTCGCCGCCTACGCAGCGGCTGCCATCGCGAGGGCCGATCCCATCAGAACCGGCATCATCGGCTTCAAGTTCGACCTCGGGGCGTTTTTTCTCCCGTTCATGTTCGTCTACAACACACAGTTTCTGTTAATCGACACGACCTGGTACGAAGTGGTCATGATCAGTGCGACGGCCTTACTCGGAATCTACTGTCTGTGTGCGGTCATTCAGCGCTGGCTGCTCACCGACCTGTCGTGGTGGGAGACAGGCATACTTTTCGGAGTCGCTGTCGCAATGGTGTGGCCGGGTGTCGTGACCGATCTCGTCAGCATTGCCGCCTTCGCCGGAGTGTTCATGTACCAGCGATTCAAGGCCGCCCGTAATATCGATCCCCCGCCGAGCCCCGCCTACTCGTGAACAGCGCGAAACGGCGCCGCCAACTGCCAGGGCTGTTGTTCGCAACGCTCCTCGCCTGTGTGGCGCTGGCAGCGTGTGCCCGCGAAACCGGGTACACGCTGCAGATCATCCGGACTGCCGGGAACGAGCTCATTGCCAGTATTCCCGTGTCAACGGGCCTCGAGTTCTCTCTCGACTATACTCATTCTGTCAGCAATACGCCCGTAACCGGAGAGTTTCTTGTAACGGCCGATGCGCGAATCCGGCCGACAGTAACCCGGTTCGATGCATTCGGCCCGGGGTTGCCGTGGACACCAGGCACAGAGCACGTCACCGATACGGATGGGCGCATCGTGTACACACACGACGACGAAGCCCGCGACGAGCTGTTACTGTGGGTTTCTGAACTCACGCGCGAAACAGTGCGGGTGGGAGAGACGACGATTCAGCTCTACGCACCTGGAGGGCAGTACGAACGCGTGCTGATCCGCATCGAAGGTCGATCCCGGTAAAACACCGACACTTCACGGCCGACACTCTAACAGGGAGTGAAGAGTCGAATGCACAAAGGTCAGATGCCTCGTCGCAAGGTCATGTGGGAAGTGGTCACGGTCGTTGTGACCATATACGCTGCGATTGAAATCCCACTGGGAATGGTGTTCCCCGTGATCCGGACCGCGACGGTTCTGATCGTAGAGCTCCTGCTGACCGGGTTTTTCGCAGCGGATCTTGTATACCGGTACCGCGAGGCCTGTGCACAAGGGCCTGAAGCGCGCGCACGCTACCTGAAAAGCTGGATCTGGATAGATGGACTCGCGACCATCCCGTTCGGAACAGTCATCGCCACTCCATTTCGGGCACTTCGCCTGTTGCGCCTGCTTCGGCTGGTGAAACTGCTGCGCGTCAGCTCCGCGGCGAACAGACTTAAGAACGTGCAGATCGTGAATCCAAGCGTGGTCCGCATGGCAGTGCTTATGTTCTGGATACTTCTGACAGCTCATTTCGTTGCCATCGGATGGATTGCGCTTGACGCGGTAGACCCTGAACTCGTCGGCTCGGCGAGATACCTGCAGGCGATATACTGGACGAGTACGACCTTGACAACCATAGGATACGGTGACCTCACTCCGGTTACTGCGCCTCAAACCATTTACACGATTTTCATACAGATTCTCGGAGCTGGATTGTACGGTTTTGTTATTGGTAATATCGCGAGCCTGATCGCGAACATAGACGTCGCGAAAACGCAGTTCCGGGAAAAGCTGGAGCGGATCAACACCTTCCTTCGCTATCGCGCCATACCCGCCGATCTGCAAACGCGGGTAAATGACTACTACGAGTATCTCTGGAACAGCAGACGGGGACACGAAGAGGCGACGATCCTTGATGAGCTGCCGCTGTCGCTCCGGACACAGATCGCGTTTCACATTAACAGCGAGATTATCGAGAAGGTACCGATATTTCAGGGGGCGGGCGAGCAGCTTATCCGCGATGTTATTCTGAACCTGCAGGCGACCGTCTTTCTCCCCGACGATTACATCGTACGCAAGGGAGAAACCGGCCGCGAAATGTACTTCATTTCCCGGGGTTCAGTCAGGGTCGTGTCCGGGGATGAACAGACCGTATACGCCACCCTGACGGACGGACAGTTTTTCGGCGAAATCGCGCTTCTCCTCGCGACGGAACGTACCGCGACGATACGGGCGAACGACTACTGCGACATTTACCGCCTCGACCAGGACACATTTAACCGCATTATTGAACGATACCCGAGCTTCGCAGAACACATACGCGAACACGCAGAACAGCGCAGGCAGGAAATGGGCCTGTAAAAGGTCAGGTCAGTAGAACTGCCACCGAGATCACGGAACCAGTCGATGCCTGCAACACTCGTCGGAGTTGCGCTCACAGGCAAAGCTTCCGTCGGCCCTGCGGCACACCGGCGCCGCGACTGCGTCGTCCCTGCGCAGAAACCAGCCCGAAGCCGCCTGATTTGGCACAA
>SKKC01000364.1 GCA_007121695.1 Spirochaetales bacterium
CTTGTACAGCTTCGCCTTGTTCTTGTTTATCTGGAACATGCTTCGCCCCTGCTGCCGCATGCTGCGAAACAGGATTATTCCTATCCACACAAAGATGATGATGGGAAGAAAGTTCAGCAGCAGCCCGAGCACGCTGAAGTCCTGTTCGGGTTCGGTTCGCACCTGCACATCCTGCTCTTCGAGCAGATTCAGCAGGTCAGGATCGCCAAACGACGGTATGAATGTGCTGAATCTCCCGTCCGCGTCGTCCCGCCCGCGGAATGTGCCTTCGATACGCTGGCCCGACACGACTACCTGGGTAACATTTCCGTTCCGTACTTCCTGCCGAAAGCGACTGTAGCTGATCTGATTTGCATCCTGTCCGCCGAGGAAAAGGTTTGTGATAACCGGAATGAGAAAAATCGCTATAAGAAAAAAGACGAAATACTTATAGCTGTTGTTCATTCGTGGGCCCTGCCCGTTCTCGTCGAAGCGGTCTTGTGGGTCTTTCGGATTTTCTGACATGTGAATTCGATTCGCCCGCGGACTGTCTGCGAGCTTTCTCCTCAAATACTAGGCTCAATGTTCACGACGGGTATGGTAAGGTTGCCGAAGCGTTCCTGCCCGTATACGATGAACAATATACTTATGAAAGACACGCCCCTGCAAGCGCTTCCAGCGTAGTAGCTGAACGGTGGTTCAGGAGAGGCGCAGGCCTGCTGCATGCATATAGATCAGTTTGTTGAACGTCACAGCGAAAGCATCTCCATCCGACGCGATCTGGTTCTTCGAGCCCGGAATGGAAAGGTCTGCCCCGATGCGGCGGGTGCTCTCGCTTCGATTCTACGGGATATCGAAAGTTCAGTCGACGCCGACGGGAATCTCCACGTCGAAATTGCGGGAAACCGGGTTGCAACCCGTGCTGACTACGAGCGCACCGAGCTCGCCAGGGATATCCGGCTCGCAGAGTCCGGCATGGATGACGTAGTCCGGGATGTCATGGAACAGTATCCCGAAATATCATCGGAATCGTATATGGTGGCCGAACGTCTCGGGGGCAGGCAGTTCGAAGCCTGCTTTACCGACCGCGACGGCACCGTAAACGGGTATTCGAATCGATACAGTACCAGCGTACAGCCTGCTCATGTCGCGCTTGCGCTCGATCGTTACGCGCTCGCGGCGTGCCGTCACTTCGTGATTCTGACTGCGGGGCCTCTCGAAGGCCCGGGTATTCTTGATCTGAGCGTCCTGCCGCCGTCAACTGCTGTCTTCGCGGCGTCCAAAGGTCGTCAAATCGTACTAGCCGATGGTGCGCGCCGCGAAGCACACCTGTCGAACGAGCAGCGCGATGCCCTTCAGACGCTCGCTGCAGCAATCGAGACCCTGTATGAAACGGAACGCTTCGCACCGTTTCGTTATGTTGGATCGGGTCTGCAGGCAAAGTTCGGTGAGTGCTCGGTCGCGTATCAGGACTGGCAGTCGAACTGCCCGCAGGCTCTGTCACAGGCCTTCCGCGCCGCTGTCGAGGAGCAGATTCGACGTATCGACGCGGACGGGCGTATCTTCCACCTGGAGGACGGCGGGCGGGATCTTGAAATATCGGCGCTCGGGGCGGATGCGGCATCCTTTGACAAGGGCGACGGACTCCGCTTCGTCGCCGAACATGGGGGAATCGATCTCTCGGGTCGATCCATCCTGGTCTGTGGTGATACGGCGAGCGATCTGCCTATGGTGCGTTGTGCAGATGAAAGCGGAGCGAGTCTGGAGACAGTGTTTGTGACACGCAACGACGATCTTGCCGCGCGAGTGCGCGCGATCGACCCGGATGCGCTGTGCGTCACGCGGTATGAGTCACTTGTGCTGGGAATGTATCTGGCTGTAATGGAGGAAACACATGAGTTCATGGTGGTGTGAAGGTGCTATTTTTGATCTGGACGGTGTCATTACCGGTACTGCGCGGACGCATTTTACCGCGTGGAAGGAAACCTTCGAGCAGTATATTTCGTCCCGCGACGACCTGAGCGACGAGTCCCGGCGACCGTTTACCCATGACGACGACTACGTTCCCTTCGTCGACGGAAAGCCCCGGTACGACGGCGTACGAAGTTTTCTCGAATCTCGTGGTATACAGCTCCCCGAGGGTTCCGATGCGGACGGCCTGGATGCCGGTACGGTCAAAGGCATCGGAAACGCCAAGAACGACTCCTTCCGCCGCATCGTCGAGCGCGACGGCGTGGATATTTACGAGTCGACTGTAAAGCTGGTAGAAGAGTTGCGTGATCGCGGCGTCCAGGTAGGCGTCGCCTCGTCGAGCAAGAATGCCCGTTTCATTCTCGAAACCACGGGCCTGCTTGATCTGTTCGGCACGGTTGTCGATGGCGTGACAAGCGTGGAGCTTGGTCTTGCCGGTAAACCCGCACCCGACATATTCCTGACTGCGGCAGAGCGTCTTTCGGTTCATCCCGAGCGGTCGCTTATGGTGGAAGATGCGTTCTCCGGTGTCGAGGCCGGAGTGAACGGCAATTTCGGGTTAATTATTGGCGTTGCAAGAGGTGGAAATCACGAGGGCCTGCGGCAGCGGGGCGCCCATGTAGTTGTGTCAGACCTTGCGGAGTACAGCATCATCGAAATCGAAGAGTATTTCCGGGAGCTTGCATGAACCTCACGTGGCGGTACCTTGTCTTTCCTGACGCTTCCGCGATACCGTAAATCGTATGGCAGACAATGGACGGAGCAGACGGCGTCGCGGAGGCCGCGGACGTCGCCGTGGTGGTCAGGCGCAGTCTCAGGATACGCAGAATAACGGCTCAGCAGCTGGTTCGGCGACACCGGACGCTTCATCATCATCATCACAGGAAAAGAAAAC
>SKKC01000060.1 GCA_007121695.1 Spirochaetales bacterium
ACCTTCGGAGGAGATTTGTGAGCAAAAAGCGCCTCAGCAACGTCATTGTTCGGGTCATTCTGTTCCTGCTTGCCCTGCCCCTCATTGCTGTGTCGGTTCTGGTCTTTCAGGAGCCGTATTTTCCCGTTTTCAGTGTTCTTCTCGCCGTAACAACGGTTCTTGCGGGATTCGAGTCGGCCGTTCTGTTCGGAAATGATCGCACCACCTACCCCGGAAGCAGGATCACGCTTCCGCTGGTTGCGCTCGCGCTGCCCGTATCCACATATCTGAATGTTATAGGACTTGTCCGGGAGCCCTACGTCGCGTCAATCGTATTCGCCGTCATGAGTCTTGTCCTGGCTGCGCAGGTCTTTCGCACACGCACCGACAGCTTTCCCCACATTATCCCGAGTATTACGATGCACACCATGGTGCTCGTGTATCCGGGGTTCTTTATCAGTTACATCGTGTATCTGATGGCGCTTGAGGGGGCGGCAACCCTGATTCTCGTACTGCTCGCGGCTGTATTCCTGAACGATTCCTTCGCATACGTGTTCGGACGACTATTCGGTCGGGGGAAAGGCGGGCTTGTTCCGATAAGCCCCAACAAGAGCCTGCCCGGCTTCATAGGCGGTCTGTTTACTTCGCCTGCCGTGCTCGTGCTTGCGCAGAGCTTTTTTCCCGATCTGTTTCCGGGGAGCGTCTGGCGCGCGGTGGCCCTGGGTCTCATGATTGGACTCGCGACAATCCTCGGAGACCTGATCGAGAGTGGTATGAAACGCTCCGCAACCGTGAAAGACTCCGGGACGTTAATTCCGGGACGCGGCGGAATACTTGACTCAATTGACTCGCCTATATTCGCTGCACCGGTGTATTTTTACCTGTATGTAGCCCTGTTTCTCGGGTAAGAGGTACCCCTTATGTTTTCAGTCATTTTTTTTGGTCTCCTGGGTCTTGGAATAGTTGTATTCGTACATGAAGCAGGTCATCTTGTGGCCGCAAAACTGCTCGGCGTCGAGGTCGAAGCCTTTTCGCTCGGCTGGGGAAAGACCCTGGCTGCTGTTTCCTGGCGAGGTACCGAGTACCGCCTGAGCCTCTTCCCCCTTGGCGGATACTGCAAAATGAAGGGAGAGGAATCATTTCAGAAAGCCGTGAGTGAACGGGCGTCCGAAATTCCTCGGGAATCCGGAAGTTTTTACGGCGCGTCGGTACCACGACGTATCGCGATACTGTTCACCGGACCGTTCGCCAACGCGCTGTTCGCGATCATTGTTCTTTCGGCCATCTGGTTCACCGGTTTCAGTTTTGAGACCTTCGAAAACAGGATCGTGCTCGAAACAGACTTTCCGCAGGCAGGTCCCGCGACAGTCGCCGTTGCTCGCGACGCAGGACTTCAGACCGGCGACAGGATTGTCGCGGTCAACGGCCAGCCGACCCCGTATTTTCGGGATATACAGCAGATTGTCGCCGGTTCAGCGGACCGTCCGCTGAGGATCGAGGTCCAGAGAAACGGGACCGAGCTCACCGTGAGCGCTACACCATCTCTCGACCTGCAGACCGGAGGCGGACGTCTCGGAATTTATCCATGGATCGACCCAGTACTCGCTGAAACACAGGGACCGGCTGCCGTCGCCGGGCTACAGGCAGGAGACAGAATAATCGAAGCTTCCGGCACCGGGATACCACACAGCATAGCCTTCAGCACCCGGGTGCAGGAGGCCGGCTCCAATATGCGCGTTGTCGCTGAACGGGCTGGCGAACGCGTAGAGGTGAACGTTGCACCGGACGTCGCGTCCGACGGGCGACGGACCGTCGGTGTCACCTTCGAAAGCGTCCGCGGCCGTACCGAAGGACTCCCCCTCTTTTCCGCGGTAGGCAGGGGTGCATCCGAAGCTGCCGGGGTGGTCACAATGACCATCCGCGGCATTGGCACGCTGTTTCGCGGGGTTGATCTGACACAGGCAGTCGCCGGCCCTGCGCGCATCGTCTTTTTCACGGGCGAAGTGGCGACCCAGGGCTTCGCAGCCGGATTCGGAGCGGGTCTGACATCGTTCTTCAACTTTCTGAGCCTGCTGAGCGTAATACTCGGGTTCATGAACCTGTTACCTGTGCCGGTCTTCGATGGTGGTCAGATTCTGATCAATGCCTACGAGGGCCTTCGTCGAAAACCTCTTTCGGCGATCGCAATCAGTCGGTATCAGACAGTTGGGGCTATAATTGTACTGGTTCTTATCGTTTTCGCGATAACAACTGATATACTGTTTTTTGCCGGGAATTGACCGGTACTCGTACGCGAGGTGAGCATGCTTATGAAGATCAAAGTACGACACATGTACCCTGTTTTGTCAGTCGCGATACTGCTTATTGTTGCGGCCGGGTTGGGAGCGCAGCAGCCGCGACTGCTTGTAAACACCAGTCACACAGGTCAGGTGGACGCACTCGCCTACTCCGAGACTCACCAGATTATCGTCAGTGCGGGGAGTAACGGTTCGATCCGTATCTGGGACAGTCAGAACCGGGATCCGCTTCGAAGCATGCAGGTATCGCACTTTCCGGTCGAAAGCATTGCGATTCATCCGGTGCAGACCAGGCTCGCGGTGCTGACCCGTACCTCTGGCGGCTTTCGTCTGTCGGTCTGGGACTGGTCCGAGTTTACCGAAGTGTATGCGCGCGATCTTGGCAGCAGGCCTCTGTCATTCGGTTTCAGCCCCCAAGGCACCTGGCTTGTCTATACGCGAACCGACTTTCCAAGCGTCGTCACCCTGAACACATCGAACTGGGAAGCGGAAGAGATCGTCGGATCACAAACGGGTATCGCAGGTTATTTTACGATTGGCGCAAGCGAGGCGAACATTATGACCTAC
>SKKC01000275.1 GCA_007121695.1 Spirochaetales bacterium
ATCGATGAAGCTCACGCGATCGAAGCGCTCGAAGAGTTCCAGCAATGGCGGGACATTGTTGTGCTTCGCTTCAACCTCGATCAGTTCGAGCAGGTAAGCAGTGCCGCTTCGCTCGCTATACAGGAAGAAAGATATGTCGATGCACTGCTGACCTACCGTGAAGGCCTTGGTCTGTTCCGCGAGGAGTTCGAAACCCTCTCGTACGCCGATGAACTTGGCCCCCGGGCCTTCGCGATAGAGCGCGAGCTCGCAAGCCGTTCCGAGGAACTCGGCGTGCTCGCGATCGACCTGCAGCAGGCTGTCGAGGCCTACGTGGCGGCGCTCACCCGCGACCCGCGGGACGAACAGACTCTCATGGCAGTCGCCGAAGATCTGCGGCTGCAGCTGATCGATTACGTCGACGCGGAGATGCATCTTGCAGCGCTCGGTGCGGAACTTCGCGATCTCGGGCGGACAGCGCAGACGATGCGTGCAATGAACGACCCCGACCCGTATCTTACCTTTACCGCGTGGTTCGCCTTTGGTCGGACTGCCGCAGGCGGTCGTGAAGGTCTGTTTGGCGCCGCACGGGCTATTGCGCTCGAGCAGATCGCGACAATATTCTCTGCTGGCCCTGACGACGCAGAGGTCCGCACTGAACTGGCGCTTTCCCGTACAGACGAGGCGCGATACGACGAAGCTGGGTCCGTCTGGCGCGACGTCGCATCGGGCTACGAAGCGCTGGATCAGATCCTCACAGCGCTGGACGACTGGGATTCGTTTCACGCGGAGCGGGTACCCGATCTGAACCGTGCGACTGTCGATCGTCGCCTCGAAGAGCGCGCGGCGTTCCGTTTCGCAGAGACGACGGCCCGCATCGTGGCCGACATGACAGACCTCCGTGCAGCGCTCGCGTCCGGGTTCGATGGAAGCGAACGCGATGGTACCGCGTGGACAACCGTCGAAGAGCAGTATCGCAACGCCGTGGAGATACGCGCCCGCGTGAGCGAAGCAGACGAAGCACGCGCCGAGGCAGCGGGCAGGGCGGACGCGATGGCTATAGAGCTCGAAGAACGACTCGACAGAATGGTCGACGATACAGCTGCGCTTGACCGCAGCATCGCACGGAACTTTCTGGATGCCCGCCGTGAGACATTCGTGTCGGTTCTCGACGATCTCCGTGTCCGACAGGAATCGTCAGAAGTGATCGCATTCACGGGAGTCCCCCAGGAGACACCGGACGAGGTCCCTGCGCTCGTCGACACCCCGCCTGACGACGACGGAGATGACCTGCTGCTGTATCGCTATCCGGACATAGCCGCGAGTCGCATGGAAGCCGTTCGTGAAGAGCTGATGCAGCTGCTCGAGGAGGTCGACGCCGCTCGGGGGCGATTCGAAGCAGCAAACGAGCCGGTTCGAAGCGATCCTGAAGTCGCGGCGATCGATCAGGCCATGGCCGAGCTTCGCGGCAGTCTCGTAGCGCTTCAGGATCGTAGCCGCACGGCGCAGGCCGATGCCGAAAGTCGTTTTGCAGAGTCTCAGGAGCTGCAGGACGAGGTTGTGGCAACGCTTGACGATGCAGAAACGCTCGTAACAGACAACCCGGACGCCGCCCAGGATCTGTTCGACCTCGCCTCGGATCTGCTCGTGGAGTCGCTGGATCTGCGACAGGATCCCGGGTTTCGGTCCGCAATGGATACGCGTCTGGCGGCGCTCGGGGCCGAAATACAGGAAGCGCGCTTTCGCATTATCGTCGTTGAGGTCAGGGATCTCATCGAAGAGGGCAGATCGCTGTACAGGCAGGACTCATTCGGCGACGCCGAAAGCGTACTTCTTGAAGCGCGCGAGCGCTGGAACAGCGTGAACGACGAAGAGAACCCCGAGGTGCAGTTCTGGCTCAGACTGACACAGTCTGCGCTGAACCTGCAGGGAGACCGCGATCTTTCCGAGGCCGATCCGCTGTTCCGGCCCCTTGCGGGCTTTCTGAGTCTCGCCTTTGACGCATTCGAGCGGGCGCAGGAGGCCCGCCGCGAGGGGAACATGGAGCAGAGCTCGCAGCTTCTTGGCAGAGCCGAGCAGAACATACAGGCGGTGGTCAGTGCTCGCCCCTTTAACCAGGAAGCACGAGTACTGAGTCTCAGAATCACACAGTTGACGAATCCGGACGAGTTTCCAGAGATATTTACGCAGCGCTACCAGCAGGCGCTCGCACTCGCGGAGTCTGACGTCCTCGCTGCCTTGAACGATCTGTACGATCTTCAGGAGATCAACCCGGACTACCCCGGCATAAACGCGTCGATCGAACGGCTCGAAATCGAGGCGGGAATTCGGGAGCGACCGGTAGACCAGGCTGCGCTGAACAGGTCTGCTCAGCTTGTCACGCAAGCGCGGCAGACCTGGCAGCCAGGGGATCGCGCGAGCGCCGAACGCGCCCAGGCGCTGCTCGAGGAAGCGATACAGTTGAGTCCTGAGAACCGGAACGCGATCGCCCTCCTTGACGACGTTCGCCTTGATCTGGGGAGTACCGCGGCCGCAACCCTCTCGACATCGGGCCTGCAGCAGCTTCGCCAGGCGGAAAACCTCTTTCTCGACGGGTCGATCGGCCGGGCAATCGTGATTGTGGAGCGGCTCTGGCAGGAGGAAGACAACAGACGGTTTCCCCCGCTGCAGGATTTGCGAAACAGGCTGCTTGGGCAATAATGGTGCGATTGCGAATGACGGTGCGGCAGCTTTTCCAACCCAGATTAATCCTGATTCTCCTCTGTAGCGTCGTTGTTTCCACGCATCTGGCTGGCGTCGAGTTTTTCGAAGCGCCCCGCCTGCTGGTCCCGCGTCAGGCGCGGTTCCCGGTTGTGGAGTC
>SKKC01000189.1 GCA_007121695.1 Spirochaetales bacterium
CGCAGAGATTCATCAATTCACTTCCGAAACCAATGAAGCTGTTGTTCAGCATTTTTTCCGGTGTACTGTTTATTTCCGCGACGGCAGGGACGCTAGTTGCGGTATTTCAGTATTCGCGGGCCTGGCTCATGGTACCGATGCTTGCCGGTACAGCATCTGCGATGGCAGTCTCGTGGGTGAGGTTCCTCAGGCCAGTTGAAACCGACCACGTTCTGTTTGTTCCCGTTCCGCTTGTCCGCGACCCACCAGACTTTATGCTGCCGCTGGCAACAACCGTACTGCTATTCGCACTGCTGTTTTCGGCGGTGCAGGCTGGAAGTGGCCGCACGCAGGAATATGATCTGACGCTTTCTGTTCCTGTTGCGCTCAACGAGAGTGCGGAACGGAATCATACGCCTGTAGAACGAGGCATCGTCGAGTTCGAGCAGGCATCGCATCACGGCTTTCCGATGTCCCTTGGCACGTATCTGGCCCATCGGTTCTATCAGTCCGCGCTGTTTCATGTGTCCGATCGGGATAGTCTCCGCTTTTTTGCCCCCGAGCCGGGGTACCGTATTTACCAGGCTCGTTTCGAACGGCTGCCCCACGGCGGGTTTCAAGCGTGGGATGAACCCGTTATCGAGTTCGATGAGCAGTGGTTCAGCAGTATACTTGACGCTGCGGTGAGTATTCCTGCGAACATGCTGCTTTCCGAGCCGGGTCCGATGATTCTTCTGCCAACACGATATATTGCGGGTCCTGGCATTACGGCTCCGCGAACCTACACGTATCTCGTTGCATGGGGTCTCGTACTGATCAGTGCCTGCATCTTGATCGTACAGCTTCGTCAGAGACGAAACAGGCGGCTTCTCAGACGAACGCGAACGACTGCGCACGTATTCTCGTTGCGCAGGGCTGCCTGAACAGTATACACAACAGTGTGTATATCGTATTTTTAATTCGGTTATGCAGTCACCCCTGTACGAAATCACGGAACTGAGCAACACGTTCAAAGCGCTGTCCGACGAGACTCGGGTTCGCATTGTCCGGCTGCTGCTGCATGCGCAATCCGGCTTGTGTGTCTGTGAACTCGTGTCGGCTCTGCAGTTACCGCAGTACCAGGTATCCCGGCATCTGAGTGTGCTTAAGAGCTCTGGAATCGCTACCGTTGAACGACGGGGAACCTGGTCGTATTACGGGCTCGAGCCTTCGCTTGTCGACACCCCGCTCGGAACGTCGCTATACGACATTCTCTCGAACATTACGGGGGAATTTGCCGACGATACAGTCCGCCTCGACAAGCGCCTTTCGCTGCGGTCGGGTGGACTCTGTGTTGTCGGGTTTTCTGATACCGTGGTGGCACATGAGAACGCAGGCGAAAATTCATGAACACCGATCCGTTACAGGACATTCTTGAGTCCCACCCGTCGGTGCTTCTGTACGCGACAACCACAGACTGTGGTGTGTGCAAAGTACTTCGTCCAAAGATAGAAGAGCTTGTAAAAACCTCATTTTCGCACATGAAGTTCATTGCGATAGAACTCGACCGTTCTCCCGATCTTGCACGCAGACTGGACATAGCTGCTGTTCCGACTGTCATTGCGTTCTTTCACGGTAAGGAGCACGTGCGAAAAATACGTGTCTTCGGCATGGAAGAGTTGGAAGCAGCGCTCAGTCGTCCGTATAACCTGCTGTATTAGGGACGTCACGGAAGACCGAACGCCGTTTTCAGATCGTCGATCGCGGCGTCGGGTATCGAGTGTACGGTTCCAAGAGTCATCGCGTCGTAAACCGCTTCGGCACTGAACTCTGCTACCTCGAGTCGGTCGAAGGCCTGTAGCAGCGAGTCGCCTGTCACTATCACACCGTTATTCTGAATCATAATCACGGGGTGGTGTTCAGCAAGCAGACGGGTAATCGTGTCGTAGTCGTGTATTGGTGCGTCAAACCGTACGGTTTTGAGATCGCGCAGAAGGATATACGCTTCTGGAATAATGCGCGAATCGAAGGGGTGTTGCGCTACGTTGAACGCCATTAAGGTCGGTGGGTGCGCAATAATGATCGCCTCAATGCCAGGGTTCGTCGAGTACACGTGTTCGTGGAGTTGTACCGATCGTGATGGCAGTTTGCCCGATTCCCGCATTCCCTGCGATACAAGAACCAGGTCGCGTGGCTCAAGGTACATTCGGTCGTAGCCATACGGGGTAATGAGAAACGAGTCCCCGTTGACTCGCGCCGAGAAGGTGCCTTCGGTGCTCGTGAACAGGTGCTGCCGACATGTGCGTCTGATAATCTCACACATCTTCGAACGCAGTTCTTTTTCTCTGGCCAGATGAATGCCCGGTGAAAACTCGGGCAGTTCGTTCTGTTTGTGCTTCAGTTGTGCGTGCTCGTACGAAGTGATTGTGCGGCAGGATCCGAGTTTCGAAGCCTTGATTTGAATTCGTGCCGCGTAATCGAGTGTCTCGAACTGCATGAATGCCCTGTAAAGATCTTCGGCAGCCGTGACAGTTCCGTGGTTTTCGAGGACAACTGTGTTACAGCCGTTCATGAAGGACAGGGCAATCTTGTCCCCGAGCTCCTGACTGCCAGGGAGCGCATAGGGTACGAAGTCAACGGAACCGACGATGGTTGCGGCGTTTGGAAGCATTTGCGTATCGGGAACCATGCCCGCGACCGAGAAGGCGACGAGCGCCGGAGGATGCGCGTGCAGCACGGCTCGTAGATCCGGCCGGGTTTTGAACAGCGCGCGGTGAAAGGGATACTCCGAAGAAGGTTTATGCGGACCATGCACGGATCCGTCCGGGTGAACGGCAATAATGTCGTCCCGGGTAAGGCGTCCTTTGTC
>SKKC01000338.1 GCA_007121695.1 Spirochaetales bacterium
CAGCTGCCGGGCATGGTCTTCGTGACTGCCCGCCGCAGGGCTTGCTGCCGCCGGCCTTCCAATATACTCGATTCGGGGACGATCAATCATATCTTCTATCCAGGTATGAACGAAAGACCATCCTCCGCGATTCCGGGTTTCTTCCTGCACCCACGCCACGCGTTTCGCACCAGCGTACGGCGCGAGAACCTCCTGCATACGTGTATCCGGTCGCGGATAGAACTGCTCGAGTCGAACGATCGCGGTTTTCCGGTCGTCGCGTTTGTCGCGTTCAGCCGCCAGATCGTAGTACACCTTGCCACTACAGATCAGAAGGTTGTCTACACCGTTTGCGTTCACCTCGTCGTCAATGACGGTCTGAAATTGCTCGTCAGTAAGCTCTGAAACCCGGGATACGCATTCCTTCCTGCGTAGCAGGCTCTTTGGTGTCATGAGCACAAGCGGCTTCCGGAATGGACGTTTTAACTGACGGCGCAGCACGTGAAAATAGTTCGCCGGAGTCGACGGGTAGCATACCTGCAGGTTGTCCTCCGCGCACAACTGGAGAAAGCGCTCGAGGTGTGCCGAAGAATGCTCCGGCCCCTGCCCCTCGTATCCGTGCGGCAACAGCATGACAAGCCCGCTCGACCGGAACCACTTCGTCTCGGCGGCTGCAATGAACTGGTCAATAATGACCTGAGCACCGTTTACGAAGTCGCCGAACTGCGCTTCCCAGAGCGTCAGCAGATCCGGCTGGGCAATCGAGTATCCATAGTCGAAGCCGAGAACGCTGAACTCGCTCAAGGGGCTGTCATATACGCTGAACGCCGCCTGATCGGGCGAAAGATTTCGCAGCGGGGTATAGGTGCGCGGGATCGGACTGCTCACGTCCCACCACACAGCGTGGCGCTGACTGAACGTACCGCGCGATGAGTCCTCGCCGCTGAGGCGGATCGGAAAGCCTTCGAGCAGGAGCGAGCCAAATGCCAGAGACTCGGCAAAACTCCAGTCGACTCCTTCGCCGCTCTCGAAGGCCTTTTCGCGATCCGAAACAAATCGTTTCAACTTGGGGTGAAGCGAAAAATCGTCGGGAACCGTCACGAGACATTTTGCAATGTGACTCAGGCGTTCCAGGTCGACATGTGTGTCGCCGGAATCGTGTGTATAGCCCGCCTTCTTGTCCTTCCAGTCTGCTCCCTGAAATGCGTCGTTAATGCTCGGCTGGTACTCGTCTGACTTCGCGAGATCGAGCTCTTCTTTCAGCGACGCTCGATACTCGTCGCGCACGCGATCCTGCTCCTCGTCGGGAAAGATGCCGTCCCCGGCAAGCCGGTCGCCATAGAGTTTTGTCGTGCCGGGATGATTCTTGATTCGGTTGTACATCATGGGGTGGGTAAAACTCGGCTCGTCGGACTCGTTGTGACCGAGTCTGCGAAAGCAGAGAATATCCACGACAGCGTCGAGCCCGAACTTCTGTCTATACCGCATCGCGAGATCCATGGCGCGAACAACCTGTTCGGGATCGTCCCCGTTTACGTGAAACACCGGTATCGGAAGACTTTTCGCTATGTCCGTCGTGAAAAACGTACTCCGCGCGTCACGGCCAGCGGTGGTAAAGCCGATCTGATTGTTGATAATAATGTGAACCGTTCCACCGGTCCGGTATCCTTTCAACTGGCTCATGTTGAAGGTTTCTGCAACGACTCCCTGGCCACTGAACGCCGCGTCACCGTGAATGAGTACGGGCATGACCTTCTTGCGGTGCTTGTCGCCGCGTCGGCGCTGAATGCCGCGCGTCTTGCCTTCCACCACGGGGTTTACCGCCTCGAGGTGGCTCGGGTTGGCGACCAGGCTCAGGTGTATGTGGGCACCGTCCTCGAACTCGACATCGCGTGAGTGCCCGAGGTGATATTTTACGTCGCCGCTGCCTCCAAAGACGTGGGGTTTATAGTTATCGGTAAACTGCGCGAACACGTCGGCAGCCTTCTTTTTCATGATGTTAATAAGCACGTTCAGACGGCCGCGATGCGCCATTCCCAGCACGATCTCCTGCAGTCCGTGCTGCGACGCGGTACCGACCAGATACCGCAGAGCCGGTATCACGACTTCCGCCCCTTCCAGACTGAAGCGCTTCTGCCCGATAAAGCTCGTGTGAATGAACCGCTCGCACTCTTCCGCGTGAATCAGATCTGTCTGGAAGGTGCGTCGCTGTTCATCGGTGAACTCGCGCCTGCGCGCGGGGTTTTCAATGCGCTCGATGAGCCATCGCCGCATGACCTTGTTCTGAATATGCAGCAGCTCCACTCCCATGGTGCCGCAGTAGGTCTGACGGAACAGTTGTATCAGCTCTCGGAGGGTCGCGCGTTCCGGCTTGAAGTACTTTCCGGCCGAAAACTCCATATCCAGGTGGGAATCGTCCAGCCCGAACACTTCGTGGTCGAGGCTCTGATAATACCCTTCCGAGGTATAAAACATATACCTCATTTCGGGGGTCATGTAGTCGCCCAGCGGGTTCAGATTCGCGTAGAGGTACCCGACGTCTCTGTAGGCCCACAACAGCGTGTCCACTCTGCTCTGAAGCCAGGCCTGCTCGGGTGACTCACCAAGACCGGAAAACTCGGCAGCCAGTGGCGCGCGTGCGGTCGCATGCCGAACCATGTTCCCGCTGTGAGGAACGGACACCGCGGAATGCCCGTTCGTGGATACGACCGGGCGACCGGCATCCCAGCTCTCGAAATATTTCCGCCAGGACGCATCTACAGACGCAGGGTTTTCGCTGTACGCCTCGTACAGTTCATCAACAAACCGCGCATTGGTCAGATCTAATTCGTGCGCATGCATTTTTCA
>SKKC01000440.1 GCA_007121695.1 Spirochaetales bacterium
CGATAACTTCCGCGCAACACTCGTTGCGATCGCTTCAGGAGACAGGCACTTTGAAGTTACCGAACAGCACCTGACCTTTGACGGAGAGCTGCTGGACGTGCGGGTTCGCTGGACCGTGCTCCCGGGCGACGACGGACGCTACCGCGAGGTAGCCATGAC
The DNA here is from genome assembly GCA_007121695.1 of Spirochaetales bacterium. Taxonomy (GTDB): domain Bacteria; phylum Spirochaetota; class Spirochaetia; order DSM-27196; family SKKC01; genus SKKC01. Next base: position 160 of record SKKC01000440.1, read on the forward strand.
CGTCGTGGACATATCCGGCATGACGCGAGCGCTTACGCAGCTTGCGAGCGAGAAGGAGCACTTCGAGAAGCTCTTTCACAACGCACCGGTTGCGATCGCTGTTGTCAACGGCGAAGGGCGCATGCACCGGGTAAACCCCATGTTCACGGAGATGTTCGGCTACGATCAGTCGGAAGTCATTGGCCACAGTGCGCTCGAGCTTATCGTCCCCGAAGGCGAGCAGGCGGTGTCGAGTTCGCTTTTCGAGCGAGTGCGGGACGGCGTGCGGGTGGCCGAAGAACACCTTCGACATCGGAAGGACGGCAGTCCCGTGCAGGTACTAATCTCGGGAGCGGTCATGAACATAAACGGAGAGCGGTATTCCTTCGGCATCTATCAGGACATCGGGCCGCGAAAGGAAGCAGAAGCGCTTGCCGAGCGTCTGCTCGCAGAGAAGACCACGCTGCTTCATGAGTCGCACCACCGGGTGAAGAACAACATGGCCGTCGTCGAAGGGCTCCTGCGGTTGCGGGCGCAGACGGCAAGCCCCGAAGCCGCCGATACGCTCGAGGACGCGGCGGCCCGCCTGCATAACATGATGATTCTCTACGACACGCTGTACCGGAACGAACGGCAGGGGGCGCTTGACCTGCGAGATTTCCTGACGCCAATGGTGAACGACATTGTACAGGTGGCGTCTGCGGGAGTGCAGGTACGGGTGGACCTCGATCTTGCCCCGGTCGAGCTCGACGCCAGCGTGCTGTCGCCGCTGGGTATCATGGTAAACGAACTCATTACCAACTCCATGAAATACGCCTTCGACGGGTGCACGCAGGGTCGGATTTCGCTGTCGGCGACGCAGGTCCAGGATAATCTGCGCGTGCAATACGCCGACAGCGGTCCCGGATTCGGGCACAGCGAGACAGCAGCAGTACCCCACGGCTTCGGGTTGCAGCTTGTGTCCCTGCTCGCCGGGCAGATCGGCGCCGACCTTCGCATTGACGGCGACGGCGGCATGCACGCGACCATTACCATTCCGCTCCCCGGCGCAGCGGACTGAGAGCTCCATGCGACGATTCTGCATCCTCAAGCTTGGCACGACGTTTCCGCAGACGCGTTCGAGACACGGCGACTTTGACAGCTGGACGGCGCGTGCCATGGGCATGACAGTTGATCAGGTCGATGTAATTCACGTTCTCGACGGAGAGGCGGTTCCCGATCTGAGCGGGTACGCCGGGGTCGTGGCGACCGGGTCCCACGCCATGGTAACCGACCGGCTGCCCTGGAGCGAGCAGACAGCATCCCGGATCGCGGAGCTCGTGGTACGCGAGGTTCCGTTCTTCGGCATCTGCTACGGACACCAGCTGCTCGCGCACGCGACCGGCGGGCGGGTGGCTTACCTCGAGCCGGAACCGGAAGTGGGCACCGTGGAGGTGCGTACACGATCGCGCGCGGGCGAGGACTGGCTATTGCAGGGCATTCCCTCGTGCTTTCCCGCGCACGCGACCCACGCCCAGACCGTTCACGAGTTGCCGCCCGGTGCGATTCTGCTTGCCGAAAGCGATCGCGATCCGCACCACATGTTTCGCGTCGGGTCTGTCGCCTGGGGCGTGCAGTTTCACCCCGAGTACACGCCGGATATCATGCGCGAATACCTGGTCGAGCAGCAGCTTCACGAGCGCCTTCATGCGGTGAAGGACACGCCGGAGGCGACTGCGATCCTGCGGCGATTTACCCGTCTGTAAGCGCTGCCTGTACCGCCGCGCGCGCGTGTATCTCTGTCGTATCGAGCAGCGGCGTCGGCGTATCGGTCGCCTTCACGAGCATTCCGATTTCAGTGCACCCGAGAATAACCGCGTCGGCACCGCCTGCGACAAGCGCATTGACCGCGGACAGATAGATCCTGCGAGACTCGTCCCGAACGATGCCGAGACACAACTCGTCAAAAATAACGCGGTCTATCTGCGCCCGTGCGGGAGCATCGGGCACCATAATCTGAAACTGCCCGGAGCGGTTCAGACGGTCAGTGTAGAACGACTCTTCCATGGTAAACCTCGTGCCAAGAAGCCCGAGCCGCCGGAACCCGGCTGTGTGTGCTGCCGATGCGGTCGCGTCAGCTATGTGCAGAAAGGGAATGGAAACGGCGTCTTCGATGGCTGGTGCGACCAGATGCATGGTGTTTGTGGCGAGAATCAGTAGCTCTGCTCCCGCCGCTTCGAGTCTCTGCGCCTCGGTTGCCAGCAGCCGTCCGGCGGTGTGCCAGTCATGAGCCCGTTGCAGCTGCTCGATGTGGTGAAAATCGACGCTTGCCAGGAGAATCGGGGCAGAGTGAAGCCCGCCGCGGATACGCGCCGTATCTTCGTTCAACAGCCGATAGTAGTGCTCCGTCGACTGCCAGCTCATACCACCGAGTACGCCTATCGTTTTCATGACACCCGCGTCTACACGAGACGAGCATTTTTTTCCGGTTTTCCATATACTTATGTGCGTGGGTACTCGAGGTCTACTGAAACACGCGCGGGAACTGCGCGAACAACAGCGCGCCGCATCCGGCGATCTGGTGCACGATCTGGCGGAGGAGGAGCGAAGCGCCGTTCTCTCGGAAATCGACCAGATCGTTGCGAAAAATCGCATTCAGGCCGGGCCTGATACGTTCCGGCTGTCTGCAACGCGTCGCG
>SKKC01000017.1 GCA_007121695.1 Spirochaetales bacterium
CCTGGAGGTGGTGGAAATGATCAGAAATCGGAACGCAGTTCTGTGGTTCGCGGCATTTTTCGTGTGTCTTTCGTTTTTGGTGGCCGCGTGCGTGCCAGCAGCGGGCCCGTCTGCCGGTCTGCACGTGGCGCTTTCGCTACCAGCTGACACCGGAATACGCGCTTCAAATCTCCCGTTTGAAGAAACCGCGTTACACGTACTCGTTATCGGGGAAACGGCAGTTCTACCCGCGAGTGTCGGCAGCACCGAGCGACAACGACTCGCCGATGCCCTGTCGCTCAGGGCAGACCCACGCGACGCTCCTGGCGACTCGTCTGTTTACGCCGAACGTCGGGTGAACGTAAGCGGTTCGAGCAACGAACTAACTCTCGACGGATTTCTCACAGGCCAGCCGTTTCTGATTGTAGTTATTGCCTACGACGTCGACGACCCGGACGCAGAGCCATACGTCGCCTCGGGCACGCTGACCCTGCAGACCGGGCGCAACACCATACAGCTCGAACTGGAACGGAACCACGCTGCGACCCTCAACGGGTTCGTGAATGACTATGACATTGACCCCTGGAGCCAGGAGTTCGCCGGGCTGCAGCTTGCGGTCATGGACACCTACAACGATCGCGCGCTGCTGCTCACCGGATTCCGTGAAGACGGCAGCGGCTGGAACGTGATCGAGCCGTTTGCGGATGATATACCACTCCTCGACTTCGTCCCGGAACACGTCGCACTTGCAGACCGGGGGCGGTTGCTTCTGTATGGCGAGCGACGCGACGACAGCGCGGGAACGGGTTTTCTCCTTACGAACGCCGAGGGACGGGTTATCGAGTGGTTCGGCACGGATCCTGTCGATATGTGGCTGTATAACCCCATTAAGGTCGATCGGGTCAGGGGCTACGCATACTATGTCGACCTCCAATCCGGTTTTACGCAGTTGGATTTGTCCTCTGGTAACACAAATCACTTCGACGATGTGGAACCATCGCTGCCTTTGCCCGAAGCCTTCGCGGTATCCGGAAATGGAATCATATACTTGTACCCGCCGGAATCTGATTCGTTAGTGCGTTTTGACCCGCTACGAGACAGTTTCTGGACGGAAGTCAACGTCGACGAGAATCTCGACCTGGGGAACATGTTTTTACCCACCGACATCACCTCTGTGGGATCCACGCTGTATATGTTCGATTTCACCGCTGGCGATGGGAATGTCGTCGTCGGCCTTGACAGCAGTTTCAACATTCGCGGTTCGTTCGGCAGCATGTTCAGCGATATAGAGAACATCCAGGATCGCGAGTTCTACGGTCCCCTGCGCTTTCTCGAAAGCAACTCGTGGAATGTCTATATCGCAGACGGCTATCCGGGGCCAATCGTCGGCGAAGAGGAAAGTCGGGTCGTGCGCTTCCGCGGAGCTACGGGTCTCGACTGGCTCACCTACGGCGAGTTCGGTTCGGGCGTCGGGCAGTTCAAGTTCGTCGAAGATGGCACGGAGCCAGGTGTATAAACGAATCAGCTGAGTCAGTAGGAAACCCCGCCTCGATTACTCGTACCCCAGAACCACCAGGCCCGGAATGCGCGAAAAATGCTTCATGTCCCGTGTCAGGACGCCAAGACCATGCGATTTTGCCGTGACGCCGATCAGGAGATCCATGACCGGTATCGGTGTCCCCTGTTTCAGAAGTGCTGCGGCACATTCGGCGTACAGGACCGGGAACCCGGTTTCCGGATGCAGGATATTCAGCCGCTCGAGCATATGTGTCAGTCGGCGGCGCTCCTCGTCGGGGCGCTCGGATAGTTCGAGGCCCGTACGCAGCTCGCATTCGGTGTACACGGAGATACTCACCGGGACATTTCCGAGCGCGGTGAGCGCCTGTCGTGCCGGCCCTTCGACACCTCGAGCCGTCTCCCGTAACAGATCGATGCATACGCTTGTGTCGAGCATCATTGATCTGCGGGCTCCTCTGCTGCGAGCATATCGAGCGATCGTGACGCCACGACACGCTCGTAATCAGACAGAAGCGCGTCGCTTACGACAAGCGAATCGAGATGGTGTAGCAGCCCCTGTGCACTGTTGGCGGTCGGGCCAAGCGTCTGCTTAATGACCGAGCTGAACGATTCGTTGCCGCGCCGGGCACGGACAAGCGTGTCGTACGCTTCCATGTCTATCGTGATTGTCTTTACCGCCATAGCAGGACCTCCAGTTAACTAAGTGCATGGTAAGTGTATGCAAGCTATACTGTCTCGATCAAGACCATGTACGTATCAACATAAACCCCGCGAATATGATAGTGTGAAAGCCGAGGCACGAGTATGAGTCTGTCCCAGCGCCACAGGAACCCGAACCCAAAACCCGTATCGTTTTCTCTGTCGACTCTCGCGCAGGCGATGGAAACTGAAACACCGGAGGTGGTGTTCGCACTGCTCATGGGCTCGACGGCAGGGGAGCGGGACTCCGCCGGCGATTACCGTGCTGCCGATACCTGCACGGTGGCGGCCCACAGTGACCTCGATATCGCCGTGTACCTCGGCGCCCCCGCGGCACTCCGCTCGGAACGCGGCACTCCGCTCGGAACTCGATACGCTTCTGGCGCTCGAAGCAGTGTGCGAGCGCGTCGTACCCGGTGTCCGGGCCGACATCGGCATACTGAATTCTGCGGGAGTGGTGTACCGCTACGAAAGCCTCAAAGGCCGTCTGTTCGTAAACCGTGATCCAGACACATATGCGGGTTTTTTCTCGCTGACCTGTCGCATGTACGAGGAGCAAATGATCCATTTCGAGCGGCAGCGACGATACCGGCGCGAGGCGGCGGAG
>SKKC01000201.1 GCA_007121695.1 Spirochaetales bacterium
ACGCCGTGCGCAAGAATCTCACGAACGTCCGCAGATGCCAGTTCTCCGGTTGATCGCGCGCGTGCCAGGGCGTAGAGCACGCCGCCAACGAAGTTATCCCCGCAGCCTGTCGTGTCCATGCCCGCCGTGGAAAGCGGATTTGTGCCTGCCGCGTGTTCGGCACGAACCCGGGAACTTACGGGAAGCTCCATCCTTCCGCTCTTCAAAAGCCGTGTTCCGGCTGACTCTGCTACAAGCGGATCCGTTCCGCAGGTGACCACCGCAGCGCCGACCCCCCAGGATAGAAACCTGTCGACAGCTGCATGGGCGTCGGCAGCACCGCTTATTCGAAGCGCTTCTTCGTGGTCGGTTATCAGCAGATCGACTGCACCGTAGTTTTCGCGCTCCCGGATCAGCGGCCACGGTGTATCCGGTGAGCGCTGTTCGTTTCTGAAATCGTACACCGTTCCAATGACCGTCACCGCACCGGCTCGATGCGCGCGTACCACGCATTCGTCAAGTCTGTCGTGGAGGGCGGGCACGAGCCCCGTGCCACCGAACAGTACCACGTCTGCATCGTAGAACCTGTCGTCAATGGTGTCCGGCGAGTAGTGGGCAGCTGCACCTATGGTGTTAATGAAACAGCGCTCACCGGCGCCGTCGGAGTATGCTGGATCAGACAGGACGATGGTGGAAGGCGTAGGTCCCGGAAAGGTTTGATACGAGTCGAGCGACAGCGGCACCGTGTCGAGGCGCTCAAGCGGAAGCGATCCGTCGCGGTCGTTCCCTCGTGCTCCGTAGAAACTCACCGGGATATCACTGCGAGCGCCGAGCTGCGCCGCGTGAATGGCGGCGACTATCGCCGGGCCTCCGATGTTTGCCGCGTCGGCGGGTCGCTCGCCCACAATGTTTCGCAGAATCTGTTCCAGCGGTTCAGCCGAAAAATCCTCGAGGTCAGACGCGAATACCAGTCCTCCCGGGCGCAACCCGCCGTCGCCAGCCGCCCGGGTCTGGTATCTCCGAAACCCATCGGACGAAAAATCGACCCCCGTGTAGAGGTAGTCGATCAACGCACATCCCGTGACGCCTATGCTCGTCATGAGGCAACCCAGTCCGCATAGTCAGACACAAGCAGACGATAGGGCTCGGCATCCTCATCGATCTCCGGAAAGCGTCCGATTGGATCGAGAAACTTGTTGTCTCCCGAGTCGTCGTTGACCATGCTCACTTCGCCGGTCAGAACCGGGCCACCGCCGCGCTTCGCCCAGAAGCGATGGTAGAGCCCCGTCGGCAGGGTAATGCTTTCACCGGGCGCGAGCGCGACCTGCTCACCTGCGGCGAAACGACGCTGAATACCGTCTATCGACACCTCTATATCGCGATCCGAGAGGACGCGGTCGTCATCTTCCCAGTGCAGTTCGAGTAGCAGCGTACCGCCACCGCGGTTAATTATGTCCTCGATCTTGCTCCAGTGGTAGTGAAACGGCGTCTCCTGCTCTTCGCGTACCATCATGAGCTTCTCTGCGTAGGGCTTGCTGCCTTTTTCGAGCCTGCCGTTCCGTATGGTGAAGAGCACAAGCCCCTTTGTGTCAAAGGTGCCGAGTCCGAAGTCGGTAATGTCCCAGCCGAGCCCGCGGTCGATAATCCCGGTTATGTCGGCGGTCTGACGCTTCCAGTCCTGTACAGACCAGTGCGCCCACGGCGGCAGCTTGAACCCATAGGAAGCAAAGAACTGCTCGGTCTCTTGAATAATCGCGTTTACCTGACTGCGTTTCATTGGAATGTTCTCCTTTTCATTGATGTATCTGTTTTACGCTTCCCCGTTCCTGCAGTACCTGCTGTACTTTCAACGATTCGGCTACTCGCCCGGTACCGTCGAATCTTCGCAGCATTACCTGCCCGGCAAGCGTTCCCATGAGCTCAAAGTCAGTTCTGTATGTTGTGATCTGGGGGATAAACGGAAGGGAGTAATCGAGCGTGTCGCCAGGAGCAATTATCGAGGCATGTTCCGGTACATCGATCTTCTTTGTCACCAGAACTGCGTATACCTGCGCTGCAAGGTAATCGTCGTGACATACGATTGAGAGATGATCGTCGCGATGTGCACGGGTGAGCGTTTCGATCAGTGTCTCGATTTCCGATATGCTGCGAAGGCCCGGAATCGTGTAATCTTCGTATCGCACCTGGTATGCGCTTTCCTGAGCCGCCTTCAGAAAACCAATTCGTCGATCAAACTCAACGCCAGGTAGATCGGGCCGTGCATAATCCAGGTAGATGAGATCCCTGTGCCCCTGCTCGAGCAGATGATTCGTCGCACGAAGCGTACCGTTCACAAAATCATCGGTGACGCTGTGGAACGAGTGTTCGCCCCGGTCGTGATTCAGGAGCATGACGGCAATGCCCCGGTCTTCCAGCCGTTGAAACAGGTCCTTTTCGCCGAAGTGGATGGCGAACATCGCGCCCGCCCCGGACAGAAGCACCTTTTCGACGATCTGATCGGTGGTCTGTGAGCGCGTTACCGGAATAAGGATGGGATAGTATTGCTGCGTGGAAAGGCTCGCCTCCAGGGGGATCAAAATGCTACGGATCAGATGCCACTCGAACGCCTTCTCGTACGATTCGTCGACAAGCACGGCCACGTGCGAGGATCGTCGGCTGGCCATGGCCGAGGCATGAATGTTCTTCACGTAGCCGATTTTCTGCGCGGAGTCGAGGACGCGGGTTCGGACCGCGGGCGATATGTTGCCTTTTCCGTTTATGACTAAAGATGCAGTCGCAATCGAAACTCCGCTCGACTTCGCTACATCCCGTAATGTTATCG
>SKKC01000039.1 GCA_007121695.1 Spirochaetales bacterium
GGATCCACGAGTACGCGCACGGGCAGGTGCTCGTGCGCGCGTACGACGGAAGCACCGGGTGCGTCTGTCACCGCGCCGTAGGGGGTCGAGGCCATCCAGTACAGGTGGTTCCTGAGATTCAGGTACTGCGCGGTAATCGAATGGGCTGCGCCCGGCACGTGTTCAGGCATCAACGTCGATGATCTGTCCTGTTTCATCATCCTCAAAATACTGTGTTGTATCGTCTTTGTCTTCCGCCGGGCGCTCCCGGTGGTGGGGATTCAGCGCGAACGCGGGGCCTTCGAGAAGCGCCGGACCAAGGCCCGTGGTCCGGGTACGCGAGGTCGACAGGTCGTAGCGCGGGAGAATACGCTGCATGCTGACTGCGGCAATGGGCTCTATGCGATCGAGGCGACCATCGCTGTCACCATAGCCCGGATAGAAGTTCGTAATGGGATAGGTCCAGAACGATGCCCGACGACGGGTTCCCGGTTTCTTTCTGGCTGATGTGTCGTCTTCCATATCGTACACCCGCTATGGTAAGTATATCAGGAATCGAGCCTATGAAGCATGCGTACACGGTATATAAACTGAACGAACACGGCATCGAGAAACTGCACTACCCCGCGACGCTCGTGTCGCGCGATCCGGCTGCCGGGCACATCGCGGTCGAAGCGGTGTTCTCGATCGCGTCGGCAGACGCGGGGGCCTTCGAGCTGAACGAGGGCGACCGCATGGTCGAGCACTTTTTTACCGACCGCTACTACAACGTGTTCGAGGTTTCGGCACCCGACGGCTCGCTCAAGGGGTACTACTGCAACGTTACCCGCCCCGCGGTCGTGACCGACGCTGAAATCCGGGCAGACGATCTCGCGCTCGATATCTCGGTGAACCCCTCGGGCGCCTTCATGCTGCTCGACGAGGACGAATTCCGGGACCTCGCGCTGTCAACCGACGAGCGCCAGGCAGCCGAGCTTGCGGCCGATGAACTTGTTTCGCTGATCCGCAGCGCGGCCTGGCCCTTCGAGCGCCTGAACCAGGCATGATGCCATCCCTGAGAGCCGCCCTGCTCGTGTTCGCGATCCTGTGGTGCGCGATGCCTGCGACAGCCCTGACTGGCGAGCTGAACGGAGGGATACTCTTTATCCCGGACGTGCAGACAATTCTGCGGCCAACGGCCTTCGACGGAGACCCGACGCGAGCCGAGACGACGCACGTCTTCGAGGGCTTTCCCGAGCTTCTTTCAGACACCGGCGCGAGCGAAGATCTTCTGCTGGATACTGGCAGGCGCATTGGCGTGTATCGCGTACTCGCCGAGCGCGACGGCGTACGGGTCGGCCAGCTTCCCCGCAGCGAGACGGTTCCCTTCGCCATGATAGAGGCCGACGACGATGGGCCCTCGACGCTGTGGCTCGCGCAGGTACAGTACGGCACCCTGTATCTCGAGCTCGGCGACACGCGCGTGCTCATTGATCTCGGATTCCTCTACGACACGTACATCCGCGAGACCGGCGCTGCGGACGAGGCGGAATCGGGGTTTCTGCCGATGGCCATACGAGAGGCGCGTTTTGACGGCCCGCTCGGGTCCAACGTGCTGCAACTTCAGCTGCAGTTTCTTCCTGGCTTCGACCGGGTCTATACCCACCCCGCCAGGGCTCTCATGCATTTACAGATAGATGATGAAACAGTACGCCCCGTGGCGGTGCTGGTCACCGAATTGCGGTATCCCGACGGGTTTACCTACACCGCGCAGCACCGGTTTCGAAGCGAGGACGGGACTCCGGCGTTCATAGACGAGTTCGCCTTCTTTCGCACGCCCCTGGGATCGTCGGTCCGCTACCGGCTGCAGCAGCGAAGCTACTTTCTCGCAGGCGACCGGTTCTACCCCGCGCGCTCGGTCTCGACGCTCTGGGAGGATCTGCTGCCACGACTGCTTCGCGTCGGCTCGGAACCTGCCCCGCTGTATCGCGAACCGGGAGGCGTTCTGGTCGAAGACCTGCCGCCGGAGACGCAGGTCAGGGTGCTCGCCGCGCATCACCGTCTTGACGGACCGACCGGGTCCCCGGAATTATGGTTTCGGGTTCAGACCGCGCAGACCCGGACGGGGTGGCTGCGCTCGCGAACCCTGACCGCCGAATAAAGGAACACACATGGGTACCATCGCAGAGCGCTCCCGCTGGGAGCGCTTCCTCCGCATCGTGGAGATTCGCACGAAAGTCGTCAGCGTCTCGGCATTGCTTATCGGCACGGCCTTTGCCGTGTGGTACTCCGGTGCCTTCGACGCCACCGTGTTCGTGCTCATGGCGCTTGCCACCCTGCTTGTAGACATGGGAACGACCGCATTCAACTCGTACTTTGACTTTACCGGCGGGGTCGACTCGGCCACGCATAACCGGGAGGGGGACAAGGTACTGGTGCACGAGAAAGGGGTGCATCCGCTGCAGGCCTTCCTGATCGGCGCTGCATGCTTCCTGCTTGCCATGCCGATAGGTCTCGCGATCGGATTTCTTGTGGGCTGGGAGATTATTTTCGTCGGTGCGGCGTGCATGGCCGTGGGCTATCTGTATAACGGCGGGCCGCTTCCGCTGTCGCGCACACCGCTCGGCGAGCTGTTCGCCGGTGGGTTTCTCGGGGGAGTACTGGTGCTGCTGAGCTACTACGTACAGACCCGAACCCTGGATACCGCGGGGGTTCTGATTTCCCTGCCCTCGCTACTCATGGTGGCGAGCATTCTGACTGTCAACAATACCTGCGACGTCGTGGGCGATACCGAGGCAGGGCGGAAAACGCTGAGCATTGTCTTCGGTCCGGCTGTCGGCGA
>SKKC01000053.1 GCA_007121695.1 Spirochaetales bacterium
CCTGGAGTCTGTCAAAAAGCATATCGTGATCGGTGGTGAGTGGAAGCCGGAGTGCTGACTCAAGCGAAAAGCTGACGAGCCCGATCGCGTCACCGGGTCGTGCGCGAACAAAATTCCGGATGGTGCTGCGCGCGCCATCGAAACGTGTCTGCCCTCCGAAATCCATCGCAGCCATAGTCGGCGACTCGTCGAGCACGATCATAATGTCGATACCCCGCCCGAGAAACACTCGTTCCGTCTGTACTTCTATCGGGCTGCTGGCAGCGATAACCAGAAGCACGAACCCGAGCCAGAACGCTACAGCCCCGGCAGAACGAACGACATGAAAGAGACCAACGGCCGGACGAAACCCTCGGCTCCCGTACACGTGAAAGGGAAAACGGATCTTCCCTCCCCGACCGCGCCAGAAGTGCCACGCATAGACTGCAAAGGGAACCACAAAAAGGACAACCAGTACCACCGGAAACTCGACGCTCCACATCATTGGGCTCCCGTTTCTTCGACATCTGACCCGGTCAGCGGTATGAAGCCGCGACGCAGGACTCGCTGCGATCGGTGGGCGACCTTGTGTGGTGGCTTCTGTTCGATAGACGCTACGATTTCAGCAAACACGATAAGATGCCGGAATCGTTTGTCTTTATCGCTGCTTGCACCCGCAAACTTGACCAGGTCGGCCTGCTTGAATATGGACTCCAGTTGTTTCGCGCGATCCTCGTCCTCGATCCGTCCGCGTATCACGAGTGGCAGCTCGGTCGCCGTCGCGGCGACCACGTCGACGCCAAGCCGTCCGGTCAGATACAGGCGAGCTTCATCTGTAAGGGAAATGTAAAAATCACGGGCCTCAAGCGCATCGAATCGGGTATGCATCGTACGCATCACGCGCATGATTCTCCGGTACGGCCGGTTATCCTGCCACGCCAACACAATCGCACGAACGCGCCGCGAGGCGAACACGACACCCCGATAGGCCGCAAACGGGGCAACAGTAACGAGCACTATCAGTACCAGCAGCAACACCTGGCTCCCGGGAGCAAACAACGGCCCGCGAACCGGGAACACCGGAGCAACACCCCCCTCCGGCAGGACGCTTTCCACACGAACCTGCCCGGTGCTCAGAGAAACGGACCCGAAGTCTATATCCGGGAGAGAAATAACACCGGTGCGAAATGCGGTGAATCCGACTACGACTTCAGTTTCATTGTCACGATCGATAATGCGGACCGATGACAAATCGACCCACTGCGTCGACGGAAGCGGAGCAGGAACCTGAAAATCGGCATCCGCCGGGGTAATGAGACGAACACGTAACTCGGCAGGATCTCCGACCCGTATCGAGGCGGGCAGGATACGTCGCTCGAGCACAACAATATCGGTCGCGTAGATCGCCTGGCAGGTCAGAAGCAGAAATACGAATCCGATGAAAAAACCGCCTGTTCGCTTCATGTAATACCTAACGTCGACGACGGAAAAACCGTACGAGTCTGCTTGCCGGATCCTCGTCGGTACGAATCTCAAGCGCCGACACTCCACGTCGACTGCATTCGCGCAACCACTGTTTCCGATGAATCTGCCAGAAATACCGGTAATCGTTTCGATACGAGCTCGTTCCGGCGGCGAGTATTTCGCGTCCGCTCTCGGGATCCTCGAGTTGCAGTATACCAGACCTCGGGAATTCCACATCAAGAGAATCGACAATCCGAATGGCGACCGTATCGTGTTTTCGTGCCAGCAGCCGAAGCTCCTGGTAATAATTCGACGTCTTGAAATCGCTCAGGACCACGCAGATCCCCCTGCGCGGTAAGGACTCACCAACCGTTCGCAGCGCGAGCGACAGATCGCTACCGGTACCCTCGGGAGTAACTGACAGCAGATCCTGTATAATGCGAAGCCCGTGTTTCTTTCCCTTGAGCGGAGGTATCCAGTGTTCGATTCTGTCGGAAAAGAAAGCTGCGCCAACCCGGTCGTTGTTTCGCACCGCCGCGAAAGTCAGCAGCGCCAGCAGCGTCGCTTCCGTATCAAAACGGGATTCCATTCCTTCGAACGGGCGAAGACTGCCGGAGACGTCCACCAGTAGAAACAGAAGCATTTCCCGTTCTTCCCGGTACGTCTTCGAAAATGCCCTGTCCATGCGCGACGTCACATTCCAGTCGATAAGCCGGGAATCGTCACCGTCGGAGTATTCACGGACCTCGTCAAACTCGATCCCCGGGCCACGAAAAACCGATCGATACTGTCCACTGAACAGCGTGTCGATAAGGCGATTGGATGTCAGTTCAAGCCGTCGAACCCGCTGAATAAGACGTGCATAATCAGAATCCGTTCGTGCCATTATCAGGGAACCGGTACGGCCTGCAGGAGCTGCGTGATCACGTCGTCGGTCGAAAGCTCTTCAGACTCTGCCTCATAACTCAAGACAATGCGGTGTCGCAAAACCATGTGCGCTACTGCCTTTACGTCTTCCGGAACCACGTAACTTCGCCCGGAAAACAGCGCCTGAACCTTCGCACAGCGATACAGAAAGATCGTCGCGCGCGGGCTGGCACCAAAGTCTATATGTCGGCTGAAGCGCGCGACGGACTGCCCGGTCTGGCGACTGGAGACCACGATTCGTACAATGTACTGTTCTATGCGTGGATCCATTGCAATGCTCGACGCAACAGTTCTGAGGCTCCGCAAGTCCGGTTTATACAGAACCTGCTTCAGCGACACACGCTGCTCGTTCCCGATCTTTCGCAGAATAGACAACTCTTCTTCAGGACTCGGATACTCGACTTTGAGCTTGAGCACGAA
>SKKC01000206.1 GCA_007121695.1 Spirochaetales bacterium
ACACCCGGAAAGCGCTTGTTCCGGTACTGGAAAAGCTGCAGAGAATACTTGCACACGTTCCAGACGCAGCTGACGAGAGCCCGGAGATGTATTTTTCCCGACTGAGCGATAGCGAGATTGTCGGTGCTTTCGTACTGGCACCGCTCGCACTTCGCCTGTTTCGGCGTACAGAGGCAACCGATCACAGTCATGGTTTCATTACTTGTCTTGGCGACGCAAAAACGGAGGCAATTCAGACCGTTGAACGCGTGCACAGTATCGCCGTATCTCGTATACTGTAGAACATGAGTCGGTTTTTTCGGTCTGCTCTGGTACTCTTCAGCGTGGTGGTACTACTCGGTATCCCGTCCCTCTTTGCGCTACGCATATACACCGAGCGGGCCAGCCAGCAGACTGCCGCCGAAGCGCATTTCAGTGATATACGCGATTCCATAACGGGCTGGGCCGCGAGCACTGCCGGGGGGACCCGTCCCGCATCCTCCCTCGCCGACGAGCTGCGCCCCCTCCTGACACAGAATGAGTCTCTGAACGTACTTATCGTGTACCGTCTTCACGACAACCTCGAGTATGCGTGGTCACGAAATCCTCAAGCAGCGGCGCAGATAGACGAACTGTTACCCGCTCGCGCGAACGACGCAACAAGGGTAACATTCTGGCAACAGGAGTTATCAGAAACCATTGGCGTAAACGGGTCCGGTTTGGTAATTGGATCGGTATATCAGCTCCTGTTTCCCGAAACAGTATTCCAGAACATTCGGGACGCCCTGCTCTCTATCATAGCATTTGCGCTTCTGTTGATTGTCGCGCTTATCGCGGGGATTTCCGGGGCTGCTCCAGTTGCTGCCGGATCCGCACAGCCGGTCTCGCCCGCCGGATCCGCACAGCCGGTCTCGACCGAGCGCGCTGTACCGTCCGAATCCAACGTAAAACGCATGGAAGAACCGGGTTCACCGACATCAATGCCCCTCGATCCGGCGCCGCCGGACTCGAACGCATCACAGCCGCCGCCGCTTGTATCGACTGAGACCGGTTTGTCGTTTTCGAGCCACCTGAACCGTCGTCTCGATCTTGAACTTCAGCGAGCTGCCGAGAACGAGCTTGACGTGACCGTTCTGTACGCAACCGTAATCGATACGAGTACGGGTCGAACCCCGCCGCCGGACGTGTTCGGGCACATGGTACTGGAGTTCTTCCCCTTCGAAGACCTCGTATTCGACCTGCGAGACCAGCAGGAGGGCCTGTGCTGCATTATTCTTCCGGGTGTGGACTTACCGGGTGCGCTTCGAAAAGCCCAACGATTTGTAACACTCGGCAGACGACACGAAGGCTACGTGTTTACGCATCGGCTCGGTGCGTCCAGTCGTAACGGACGTCTGGTCGAAAGCAATCGCTTGCTGCGCGAGGCACGGGAAGCACTAAAAAAGACTGACGAACGCGCACCCGTCATTGGCTTTCTACCGGATCCCGACAGATACCGGAGTGCAATTCGTGGAGACGGCGAAACCTTTACTCTACAGTGACGAGAGAGCCAGTAAGAACTCGTCGATAAGGTGCTCGAACACGACAACACCGTGCGTGAACTCGCGTTCGTGGGGATTCATGCTATCCGGCCAGATCACGGAAACCGGGTATCCGTTTTCTTCCTGATGACCAAACAGAACCCGAAGAACCGTTTCTCCATCCTGCATGCGAACATCTGCGCGCATGAACGTGTCTTCGGGGTGGACCGGCTCCGACAGGAACCCCTCACCTTCGAGGCTCAGCAACCTCGAGACCGTCGTCGCCGCGGCAGCTTCAACACCGCTGCGGTTCGAGTCTGAGGTGAAACCCCGATCGAGCCGATGGACACCGACGTCTACGAGACCGGAGAACCGTATGTCACCGATTTCGTTTCGCGTGATCAAGCCCTGAAACAGTCGATAATCGACGAACCAGTCGATATGACGCGATAGGGCAAGGCTTACCGTGTCGGCGGTCGCGTACACCGCATCGCTTGCGTGGCCTCGAAGATATACGACGTCGACCGTCCCGGAAACACCAACGAAAAGAGTATGCATCTGATCGCGGGCCCAGATATTCAGGATATACTCGCCAGGCTGTAGTGCGTCGGGCCCTTCTACCTGCGCGACGCCGAGTTCTTCGTGTCGGCCGGGGTTGGTCGTAACGAGCCGCACGTCTTCGGTGGACAGGACAGTCTCTACGAACCCCGAAACCCTGTCATTTCGGGCTGGAGCGCTATCGGCCTCATGAAAACCGACCCGCGAACCCCCCCCGCCTTCATGCGTGGTTTCTGACGCCGGCGAAAGAAAGATCGAGAACTCACCCTGGTATCCGATTACGTCGATCCGGGTCACGTTCGACTCAGATATGTCTCCGAACACGTCGAAGGAAACCTCCGCGAGCCCCGGACTGCCGAGATCTTCGTTTCCCTCAGACACAACAACAAGTACAAAGACAAGCACCAGAAATACCGTGACAGCTATCAGTGTCCGTACCCAGTATCGATCATTCATTGCTGACCTGCCCTGCCATTCCTGGCCGTTCGCGCTTCTTTCGCCTGTACCATGTCCAGAACATGACTCCGATTACTATACCCGGAATAACCAGTGTGTTCATTATTTCAATAATACGACCGGTAATAAAGCGAGCAAACGGGTCCTCGATTCGGTCCATGCGGGGAACACCAATCCGTGCCGGACTTAGTCGGGCAAGTTCATCGTAGCCACTGATCCAGTGTATGGCCCGTGTTACGAAATCAAGGTTCGAGAAACTGTCGGTGTAAAAAA
>SKKC01000133.1 GCA_007121695.1 Spirochaetales bacterium
GCTGCACTTGCGAAAACACCGCTACCGGTATAGGCGAGGCCGAGCGTTTCGAGAAATCCCTGAAGCGTCCCGTCCTCTCCGTATGTGCCGTGTATCACCGGGAACACGATGTCGGTTTCGACAAGTCCGTTCGCCGCAGTTCGCAAGCCGACGCCGGGCATCCCGTACACTTCGAGGTCATCGTGCTCCTCGATTCGCACAGGCGAGCCGCCCGAAACAGCGTCTTCGAGCACCTGTGGGGGCTGCAGGAACCAGCGGTTGGATCTGTTTATGCCGCATAGCGTCAGAGAGTATCTCTCGCGGTCAAGGTGCGTGCAGATACTCGAAGCGGACCTGCATGAGACCTCGTGTTCTCCGCTCTTGC
The DNA here is from genome assembly GCA_007121695.1 of Spirochaetales bacterium. Classification (GTDB taxonomy): domain Bacteria; phylum Spirochaetota; class Spirochaetia; order DSM-27196; family SKKC01; genus SKKC01. The sequence continues at coordinate 365 of SKKC01000133.1, forward strand.
CGCCGTACAATACCAGGACCTGTATCTTATTCATGGTCATATCCAAGTTCACTCAGAATGGAGCAGGCCACATCCCGCTCGTTCCAGGGTACTGAGCCGGTGTCGTAGATTATCGAAGATTCGTGCCCTTTTCCGAGCAGTGCAACTGTGTCGCCCGGTTCGGCGCTCTCGAAAGCGGTCCGTATTGCATCCCGTCTGTCGGGAATAAGAAATAGCGTTCGCCCCTCGATTTTCCCTGTGCAGCCAGCCGCAATTTCCCGGAGAATTGCTTCGCGATCCTCACCCCGCGGATCCTCATCCGTCAGGAATACCATGTCCGTGTATGCATCGGCGATGGAACCCTGCATGGGACGTTTCGCCGTGTCGCGTTCGCCAGCCGATCCGAATACGATTATCAGCTTCCTCTCTGTCGTGGTTCGAAGCATGGGAAGGACCGTCTCGAAACTGCCAGGCGTATGAGCAAAGTCTACGATAACCCGATACGGCTGCCCCGCCTTCACCTCGTCCATTCGGCCTGTTGGTGCCCGCAGCTGACCTGCATGGCGCGCGAAATTTTCAATCGGTTCACCGGTTGCAAGCGAACCCGCAAGAAGCGCGGCGCTGGTGTTGAACACGTTGTAGCGCCCGGGTATTCGAATGGTGCAGGGTATGTGTTCGCCCTTATATTTCAGCGAGAATCGCGTCTGTTCAGCGGATTCCCGTATGTCCTGTATTTTCAGATCGCTTTCTGCTCCCGCCATGCTGATCCCGTAGGTCCGTGCCTGTGTGGAACGTCTGAACCATGATTCGCTTGGATCGTCCGAGTTAACGATTCCGAAGGGGCCAACACCGGTGGTTTCCGAGAGCCCTCGAAACAGATTGCACTTGTCGTGTCGATAATTCTCGAATGATCCGTGAAACTCAAGATGCTCATGCCCGAGGTTCGTAAACACAGCACCCGCCCAGTGAACATCCCGGAGCCTGTTCGTCTTATCGGAGAGACCGTGCGATGTTGCTTCCACCACCGCAAACTGGCAGTTCGCCTCGATCATTTCCGTCAGGATCCGATGAATTTCCGGAGCTTCCGGGGTGGACTGCCGGAACGGATTCTTGTCTGCGCCGCCGCCGGTACTCAGGTGTACCGTGCTTACACAGCCAGCCTTGTACCCGGCCAGATTGAGCAGCTGCCAGAGAAGATGGACGGTGGTGCTCTTTCCATCTGTGCCTGTAACTCCGATACAGGGTATCTGTCGCGACGGATGGCCACTCCACGCGGACGCGGCGTGGCTGAGCGCGAGCCGCACGTCAGAAACATGAACTGCGGTGACAGAATCGGGCAGTGGGGGACACGAGTCCGAGTATACGACCGCGCACGCCCCGCGTTTCACGGCGTCTGGAATGAAAGAATGACCATCGACATGCTCACCCTGTATAGCAAAAAACACAAAACCGGGTTCGGTTCTTCGCGAGTCGAATGAAATACCTCGAACGGCAGTGTCCAGTGGTCCTCGACAGGACTGTGTGCTAAGGTCTGTCAGGAGATCAGAAAGGCGGTGCATCGGCATCGCTTCGTATCGTAATGAAAGAGAGACTCAGCCGCAAGCAATCCGATCTCCGCCTCGCAAAAGGACTGATACCGTATCTTGGAAACAAACGTCGACTGCTTCCGCGTCTCGAATCCGTCTTTCGCAGATACGAGTCCGGGACCGGGCCGACGCGATTTGCTGATCCGTTTGCTGGAAGTGGCGCGGTCGCGCGACTTGCCTGTACTCGCGGGTATCGTGTCCTCGCTGGCGATATTGAACCCTACGCTTCAATTCTGACACGGGCTCACATCTGCACGGGTCCTGAACAGGCAGATTCTCTGCTCGAGGACCTTGGCGGACTGCACGCGGCAATCGAACATCTCAACAGAGTCGGCTGCGAAGCGTCGGTCGCCGCAGGACGCACGGGTTATATTTCCAGGCATTATGCACCAGCGCTCACGCATGCACCGAAAATCGGACGGGAGCGACTGTTCTATACTGCAGAAAATGCGAGGTTTATCGATGCGGTGAGGGACGAGATCTGTGCGATAGTCAGTGACGCGCCTGAAGCGCAGGCCATGAACATGGAGGCACTCGTACTCGCACCCCTGCTTCTGGAAGCAGCGGTGCATGTCAATACATCCGGCGTATTCAAGGCCTATCACCGGGGCTTTGGTGGAAACGGTAGAGATGCGCTGAAACGCATCATGGCACCGATGAGACTTGAGGCTCCGCCGTTGTATGCCGGTGTACCCGGCACCGTCCGATGCTGCGATGCTGTCTCACTGTTTCGGGACATACCTGCCGAAGCGGACGAATTTGATATCGTGTACCTTGATCCTCCGTATAACTCCCATCAGTACGGCAGCAATTACTTCATGTTGAACACGATCGCTCTATGGGACAAGCCGCA
>SKKC01000233.1 GCA_007121695.1 Spirochaetales bacterium
AGACGTTTCCGCGCGCGCTTTTTGAGCTGTGCACGCGACGTATTTACAACCCGTTCCATCTCGTCAGCATGACTGAAATCTGTCTCCGACAGTCGGTCGTTTACGTGCCGTGCGGCGAAGGTCAGAAAGCCGTCAACCAGATCCAGATAGGCAAGGAGTTCGCGCTGTCCCTTCTTGCCGAACTTCATCTCGTACTTTTTCGCACGTTCCGCAAGATAGGCGAGGTTCAGGCAGCTGTCTGCGATTCGTTCCAGTTCGTGGGAAATCCGCATAAGCGAAACGACTGCGTCGGCGGTCGCGACACTCAGGTGCTCGGTCGAACACGATGCAAGGAACCCGGTAATTTCTCCATGAGTCTGATCAGACAGGTTTTCGGCTTCTATCGCGTTGTCGATGCTGTTTCTGTCTGCCCCGGACGGGTCCTCGAGCAGCCTCCTGGTCTGTCGGTACATGTCAACAACCTGGGACGCCATCCTGCCGAGTTCCTGCCGAATCGGCAGCAGGTAGAGTTCCGGTGAAATGCGCATGTAGTCCTGCACATACTGCAACACCGAAACCATGCGCTGCGACACATCGGCCGGTCGGACAAAGCGTTCGATGAGTGACGCAAAACGACGCAGGAAGGGCAGGAACAGGAACACATTCAGCACGTTGAACGCGGTATGGAACACAGCGAGATGAGTCGGCAGCATGACTCCAACCGGATCGCCCGGCACAATACGTTCAACGAGTGCCAGAAACGGAAGGAACAGCGGAATCATCCAGAGGACGCCGACCACGTTGAACACGAAATGGCCCCGTGCAGCCCGCCGTGCCGCATCAGAGCCACCTATGGAGGCAAGATTCGCTGTTACTGTGGTACCGATGTTCTCGCCAAGGATGATTGCCGCAGCCATCGGATAATCGATCCAGCCGGCAAACGCCATGGTGAGCGTTACGGTCACTGCAGCCGAGGAAGACTGGAGTACAACGGTTAACAGTCCTCCGACAAGGACAAATGCGAGGGTAGACAGGACGCCGTAGCCTGTCAGCCATTGAGCAAAAACGAGAATCTCCGGAAACTCTTCGGCGCTCGGTACGGAGTCGGACAGAAACATGAGCCCGAGAAACAGAAGTCCGAATCCGATAAGCGCTTCGCCGATCTCCTCGTTTCGCAGTTTGCGTATAAACAGCAGCGTCGCACCGACGGCGATGGCAGGAAGAGCTGCGGCGGAGATGTCGATACGAAATCCGAAGAACGCGACGAGCCAGCCGGTCAGCGTGGTACCGATATTCGCCCCGAGAACCATTCCGAGCGCCTGATACATTGCAAGAAGCCCTGCGTTCACGAAGCCGACGATCATGACCGTGGACGCAGAACTGCTCTGGAGCAGTACGGTCAGCGCAAGCCCGGAAAAGACGGCTGCAAACCGGTTTCCGGTCATGAACGAGAGAACCGCCTGCAGCCGCTCGCCAGCTGCCCGCTTGAGTCCCTCGCTCATGACCCGCATACCGTAGAGAAACAGCCCGAGGCTGCCGAGCAGACGTAGTATCGCGAGAGCTATGTGCATGAGCGTTCGGTCTCCACGGAGCAGCCAGAGCTACTCGCCGACTGTTTCAAACTGCCTGCGTGTTGTGGAAGAGTGGTCCCCGGACTGGTTGAACAGCAGGGCGACCGAAGCGATTTCGTCCCAGCGATACTGGCCTTCGATCGCACCGTCTGCGGCGATAATGACAGGGTCATGATGAGGCGCGACGTAAAACACCGCGTCAGCCGCACGCGCCGCGCGCTGCACCGAAGGTCGCAAGTCGTCATAGCCTGGAACGGGGTGAGGACTATCATCTACGGAAACCGAGACTCTCAGTAAATCACGTTCGTCTACGAGCAAAATGGTGCGCATACCGCCTCCGATGGATTACATGTGACGTTTGATCATTGTACACACATTACAAACGTTATACCAGTCGGTGCGTCGGCGCTATGCGTGTATGCGCACTCTTTGTCTTTATTGTACGGTTCCGGTCTCGAGCTCCTGTTCGGAGGCTTCCCGGACGTCGCGAATATCTACCTCGAAGGTCAGCGTGACGCCTGCCAGGGGATGATTCGCATCGACGGTCACCGTTTCGTCGTTAGCGGACTGCACCGTCAGGATCTGCGTGCCTCCATCGACCTGTGCCTGAAACTGCATGCCCGGTTCAATCGTCTCGACACCCGAAAACCGGTCCCGGGGAAGATCCACAACGCGGCTTTCGTCGCGCTCACCGTACGCATCCTTCGCGTCAATGACCGCACTCACGTGCTCGCCCTGAGCTTTTCCTTCGAGAGCGTCTTCAAGACCGGGAATAATGTTCCCCGCGCCGTGAAGATAACTGAGAGGCCCCCGCCCCTCGGAGGTATCGAGAACCTCGCCCTCGGGATTGGTAAGGGCGTAATCCATCGTAACAACTGCATTTTTCGTAACTGTCATGCGTATAACCTAACATACATTAACAACGGGTGTTCAATCCCCGGATCGGGTGAACAGGGCCAGTCTATAAGGTGTTCCCGGGAATGTACCTGGCAGGGAGTATTTTTCGAAGCGATACATCCTCTGAACGGATAATGCGGGCAATGAGCCACTCGGATGCAGCCTGTGCCAGATTCCCGGCTCCAAGATCAACGGTGTCAATCTGTCTGTCGAGCAACTGTCGCACCGGTGAGTTGTCGAAACCAGTAATCGACAGGTCTTCCGGGATCCGTATGCTTCGGTGCAGCGCCGCCTGGTACACAAAAACTGCTACGAGGTCGTTGAAACACATGACCGATCGTATGTTTCGTTCACCGAGGTCGCGGAAAAAACGGTCGTTTATCTGCGCGAGATGGTCGATTTCGAACACGTGCGTCATTTCATCCGGAAGTCCCTGCTCCCGGGCACCAGAAAGAAACCCCTCGCGTCGCTCCCGGGCTACCGATGGACTCGCGCTGTAGTCGACGTAGGCGATTCCATGCTCGCATCCCCGGATACGGGTAACCTGCTCCACCAGAAGTGCCATGCCATTCCGGTTATCGCAACTCACGAAATGCCCGCGTTCCGGTGTCCTGTTCAGCGTTACCACCGGTATGTCATAGCGGGACAGGTGCTCCTGAAGACCGTCACGCGGGTCGGTAAACGCGAGGATACACCCGTCAACGTCCCCCATTTTCTTCTGCTCGAAGGTGGCTCTCCACCGGGACACGGATACGACAACAACATTCGTCCGCGTTGGACCGAATGCCGCGTGTATACTGTCGACAAGTTCTCCCGCATCGAAAAAAAACTGCAGTGGACCAGGCGATTTTTCGGGAAGCACCAGGGCGATGGTCACGATGGTTCGTCGCGCCTGTCGGCGACGAGGCTCTTTCCGGTATCCAAGACGTTTGGCCTCGTCCAGTATACGGTCGCGTTGTCCGGAAGCGACGAGCGCCGATCCGTTCAGGACCCTGCTGACCGTACTCGCCGATACCCCAAGATTCTCCGCAATGTCGTGTATGGTCACACCGGAGCGACGCATGAAGGACTACCCCTCATTCCCCGCGACATCGAGAACCGAGGCAAGAACGCTCCGGTCTTCGCAGGCTCGCTGAAACAGGAGCTCGGGTACATCGTCTGCACCGCTCGTTCCGTATACAAACTCGACTGTCCAGCTTCCCGCGTATCCATGCTGCGACAGCAGCGAAATCTGGCGACGAACATGATCCATGCGATCCTTCACCCGAATAATCTCCCGATTCTCGTTTCGTACCTGAACGTGTACGTGACCAATGCGCGACCCGAAACAGGATATCCAGCGTTCGAGCTTCGCCTCGCCTATCAGAAAGGGATGACAGATGATCTGCATGTGTTCGAGTCCCGGTTCCGACAGAAGCGCGAGGGCATCCTCGGGCTGTTCGGCGACCGTACCAGGATGGCATTCACAGAGAAGCTGTATTTCAGGCGAAAAAAACCGCTGAACCCTTCGAAGTGCCGACACGTATTCGGCAGATCTCTCGCGATCCCGGCCAAAGTTGAACTTTACGGCCTGCACCTCAAGCTGCTGGCATGTGTCTGCGCACTGAGCCCAGGCCTCGTCGGTCCCGTTTTCGGGCAACAGATACGTGTTGAATATCGCGACCGCGTCTCTGCGCTCTCGCATACGAGCCTGTACGTCGGCATCGGCATCGCGAAAGTGAGGTTCCCACAACTCGACTCCATCGAAACCCGATCCGGTCGCACGGTCCGTCCAGACAGACGCATCTATGGAAGGAACCCGTGTGCTCCATCGATTCGGTTCCAGGGCGATCGTGCCCAGATATATCGGTGTTTGCATGTTTTACGTCATCCTGTCGTACAGCGCTTCATCGACCTGGTGCTCTACGTCCTCCCCGGAGATAAATCTCAGGAGATTCTCGCGCGCGGTCTTCCACATGACAGCGAACTGCCCACCGACCACGCCGGCAGAATGGGGCGTACACAGGACCCGCGGCGAATCGAGAAGCGGCGAGGACGCTGGCAGCGGCTCCTGGTGAAAGACGTCGAGTCCAAATCGCAGTTCAGTCTCCCGAACCGCACGGAGAAGACCGTTCTCGTCGATAATTCCTGCGCGTGCCGTGTTAATGACAATCCCGTCGCCCGGCAGCATGGATAGCAGCCGGAAGTCCACCGAAGACGTTGTCTCTTCGGTGAGGCCCGCGTGTATCGAGACTATTTCGCTCTGCTGAAAGAGCTGCTCGAGCGAATCGCACCAGTGCACGCCGGATACGCGGTCAGGAGGCGCAACGTATGGATCATACACCGACACCTGCATGTGAAAGGGCTCGATAAGCTTGTGAAACTCACGCGCAATCAGACCATAGCCGTACAGACCAATACGTCTTCCGAACAGCGACGTTCCATCGCCCAGGTTCCGTTTCCACTCGTGGCCGGTCTCCATGGCACGGCGGCACTCCGGAAATCGGCGCGCAACACCAAGCAATAAAGCAAGATTCATTTCCGACACGAAACGGGAAATGGAGGGACCCCAGTTTGTCACGGTCCAGTTCACAGACGTGACAAACTCACGGGGCACCATCGAACGCATGGTGCCGGTTAAATGGCAGATGTAACGCTGTCTGTCGTTCAGTTCGGCGAGATCGCGAGGAAGGGTCGGTGTGCGCCACCCCGTCACCAGGACATCGAATGCAGCAAGGTCCTCCGACCGCAGCTCCTGCACGGGATCAACTGCGACAAAGGACAACTGGTCTGAACCAGCCTGGAGAACCCGCCCCGATTCCTCGATACGATCAAGGACATAGGACCGCAGGTCTTCATCGGGCAGCAGAAGTGCTGCCGTACGACCATGACCATTACTCATGCGCGAAAGCTCCTTTTCTATTTCAGATCCGGCATGTCGACCCACCGACGCTCTTTCCAGCTTTGCAGACCAAGCTCTGCACACTGGACGCCTTTCGCGCCTTCTCGCAGATCCCACGGGAACTCTCCACCTTCTACAACATGCCGAAGAAACAGTTCCCACTGTCGGCGAAACGCGTTTGGGAACGGATCCCGGGTCGGCATCAGGTTCCAGTCTTCGTAAAAGTCGATGGGCTGGTCAATATCCGGATTCCAGACCGGTTTTGGGGTCATTCCTTCTGCCTGTACATGACACTCGCGCAGACCGGCAACCGCCGAGCCGTTCGTACCGTCGACCTGCAGCGTAAGCAGGTCGTCGCGGCGCACCCTGACTGCCCAGGAACTGTTGAACTGGCATACAATCCCGTTCCTGAGTTCAAAGATTCCGTACGCCGCATCGTCTGCTGTACACGTATACGGCTTCCCCGCCTCGTCAACGCGTTCGGGAATATGCGTAGCTCCCAGGGCCACCAGCCGCTCGATTGGACCGAACAGATTATCAATGACGTAGCGCCAGTGACAGAACATGTCTACCATGATTCCACCGCCGTCTTCTTCGCGGTAGTTCCAGCTCGGGCGCTGCACAGGCTGGTGGAACCCGTCGAATACCCAGTATCCGAACTCGCCACGTACCGAGAGGATGCGTCCGAAAAACCCCGTATCCATGAGGTATTTCAGTTTCATGAGTCCTGGCAGCCACAGTTTGTCCTGCACCACTCCGTTTTTCACCCCTGCGTTCTCGGCGTGTTCAGCAAGACGCAGCGCCTCCGAGGTCTGCGTCGCCGTCGGTTTTTCGCAATACACAGCCTTGCCGGCGTCAATTGCACGGATTACTGAATCAACTCGAAGCTGGGTCTGCTGGCTGTCAAAGTAGATTTCCACGGCAGGGTCAGACAGCACGGCGTCGAGGTCGGTACTGTAATCGGACACACCGTTCTCTGCGGCCAGGCGTGAAAGCTTCTTTTCGTTCCGCCCGACGAGTACCGGCTCGGGAACGAGCAGACTTCCGTCTGCAAGCTGCACTCCCCCGTCGTCCCGTATCGCGCAGAGCGACCGGATCAGATGCTGGTTCGTACCCATTCGTCCCGTAACACCGTTCATAGCAACCCGTATCTTTTTATCAGCCATGCCAGGCCTCCTTGATTCTTTTCAGGACTGTATCCTGATCCTGTGACCACAATCGGGTCGAAAATATTTCCACTTCGTCAAAGCCTTCGAAACCGGTGGCCCGCACCCATCCGCTTATGGTTTCAAGCGGGATGCACCCCTCGCCCATGATTCCACGATCCGTCAGCATATGTTCGGTTGGCACCCGCCAGTCGCAGATGTGATATCCAAACAGCCGCGCCCGTCCGAGCAGCGAAAGCTCCTCTTCCAGTCGCGAATCCCACCATACATGGTACACGTCGAGTACGACGCCGACATTGGCGTCTCCAACACGTTCGGCGATGACCCGCGCGTCATGAAGCGTGTTTATCGCGCTTCGCGTATCTGCGTACATTGGATGAAGCGGTTCTATACCGAGCCTGACGCCGCGTTCGGCCGCGTACGGGGCCAGCCTCCCGAGCGCCTCTTCGATCTGCCCGCGAGAGTCGTCGAGACTCTGCCGTGGGTCTGCTCCGCAGACCAGTACGACGAGCGGAGCACCGAGGTCAGAGGCGAGATCTATCGCGTGCCGGTTATCGTCGATTGATGCCTCGCGTTCACCGGCATCAACAGCCGCGAAAAAGCCTCCCCGACACAGTGAAACGATCTTCAGCCCCGCTTCCCTCACGCGCCTGCCGATCTGCTGCGGGTCCCTGTCCTCGACCGCATCGCGCCAGATGGTGATTCCGCCAAGCCCGGCCGCTGCGTATTTTTCGATCGCGGTTTCTATTGCCCATGGCCTGGTGGTGACTGTATGCAGGCACAATCCGGCGTACGGGTTTTCGCCATCGTTCTCCGGAAGCGCGGTGGACGCGACGGGTCTGAAATCAGATGTTGAAGAATGCAAGGTACGCTCCTCCGTCTATCTCCCGCTTCAGATACACAGCAAGCTCGAGCAGATGATAATCTCCCCACATGCAGGCCTCTCCGCGGGGAACACGGCTTGAGTCCGGTTCATGATCCCATCCGTTCGGTCGGTGATACACCGAATGCAGGAGAATTCCCTGATGGTCTGTATCCTCGGGAAGATACGGTGCCTGAAAGAGCGCTTCGGCCGCGGTTAACCCTGCCTGATAGTACCGTTTCCCGAGATCAGATCGGGAGGTGGAACCGTCGCTGTGCTTCATGAGGTAGCGACCGAGACGCAGAAGTCCCTGCGCGGCAATGGCAGCCGATGAGCTGTCGACCGGCTCGTATACGTTAAACGGATCCGCTGCGGTGCTCCGCCAGTCTCCAAGATGTACCAGCCCGGGGGCGCCGGTATCCCAGTACGGAATCCCGTCTGTGGGAGTATGCTCGAGATAGAAATCCGCGGCGGCACTGGCGACTGCGAGAAACCGGTCCCTGGCAGACTGCAGCGTCGGCAGATACGCAGGCCCGACGTAATCGCTGTCGTCCAGGGTATCGAGGTACTCAAGCAGCTCGGGATACCCGCAGAGTACCCAGGCATGTCCTCGAGTCCACGTTGTGAACGGGGAGTAGCCCTGCTGGCTCGACGGAGCCCTGTAACTGCCGCTTGCAACGTTAAAGAGTGATTCGTGCACCACACGCCCGCGAACGTCGTACGTATCGCGCCCTTCGCCGTAGTACACGTTGTATCGTGCGGTCGTTTCTGCGTGTTCGACGATTCGTGTGAGCAGATTCACCCGTTCGTCCTGCTCGCCCATGAGAACGCCGCCGAGCATATGGGAGACAGCCAGGGCCCGCATGGACCGTATGGTATCGGAAAACAGGGAGTGTGCGCCGTTAAAGGACGGCACATAGCCGAGTCCGTCCGGAAGACGGGTAAAACGCGACGCCTGCACTGCCCCGGTGACCCGCAGAGCGAGGCGGTAGTATTCGGCTTCCCACTCCGAGCCCTCGATGCGTCCTTCTTTCATGAGTCGAAGCAGGTTGCCGTAGGTGGACACGTTATTGAACCCGTGATCGTGAACGCCTGTGTGCGTCAGATGTGGATACATCTGCGCGACAATGGCATCACGAGCGCGAGTCAGCCAGTGTTTCGCCTGCGTGGCGTCGTAGAGATATATCTGGTTGCCGAACTGAAACCCCTGCGTCCATTCGGTCCAGCCGCGCGTGGTATACACGCCGCGTTCGGTAAAGACCGGCGCCCCCCGGGAGCTGTCCCAGGCTCGGGAAAGATTCTCAGTGGACCGGTCGGAGACCTCGAATACGTGGTCTATTTGTTTCTGCAGATCCTTCGCCTGCAGCGTAGTGGAAACGTTCATGTGTCTGAACCCCCTATAAGCGTGAAATATGAAACCCACCGTCGGCGTACACGACTGCGCCCGAGCAGAAATCGAGATCTCCGCGCGCAAGCGCACTCGTTATGCGAGCGATGTCCTCCGGGACTCCCCACCGTCGTTGCGGCACCAGCCCATCGGCAATTTTTTTATCGTAGACGTCCTGAACGGCGCTCGTCATATCCGTCTTCATGATACCTGGCCGGATTTCGATAACAGGTATCTGATGGGGCGCAAGCCGTGCGGCCCATAGTTTACTCGCCATTGCGATACCTGCCTTGCTGATACAGTACTCGCCCCGATTGAGCGACACCGTTTCGGCCGAGATAGAGGAAATAAACGCGACTGCGCGTCTTCGCGTGGCAGATTCGGTGTCAGCAAGCCAGGTCCGCGCAACCGCCTGAGTCAGAAAGTAGGGACCCGCAAGATTCACGGAGAGAAGGTCGTCGAAACTCTCCCGACTTGCTTCGAGTATGTCGGCACGCTCACTCGGAGCCCGCCCGGCATTGTTGATAAGAACGTCGACCTGGCCCAGTTCTGCCTCCACGGTTTCAAGCAATTTCGAAGCCTCAGCAGGAATGGAAATGTCTGCCTGCACCGCGACCGCCTTTGGTGCGCCCGCAGCACGACATAGTTCAAGGGCTTCGTCTGCGGCAGAACTGTTCGAGTGGTAGTTCACTGCCACCTGAAACCCCTCAGCAGCAAGACCGACTGCGATCGCTCGCCCTATTCCCCGTCCGGCCCCTGTGATCAGCGCCGTTCGCACCTGCGTCATGAACCCCTCCTATTGCATGCGTTAACTTATTATTGCATGCAATAGCAGAATAGAGTCATCTTCTGATTCTGTCAAGCAGAATGAATTGATTCGCAGGGCGTATTGCGGTACTGTCTTGGTGTGACCGCGCACGAGAGTACTCCGGACGACACGCTGAACTCCATTTCCCTTCTGGACATGAAACGGATACGTGAACTGCGGGACTCCGACCCCAGCGAACGCTTCGACATTGTTCTTTTTGACATATTCAGAACCGACGGAACAGAGACGCTTGGGAACATCGCCGCAGCGTGCGAGCGTCGCGAACCGCAGCGACTGGCGACTCACGCCCATAAACTGAAGGGCATGGCGGGCAACCTCGGCATGCACGCCCTGCGGGAACAGCTGGTCGTCGTCGAGGCGGAGGCGCGCAATACACGACTCACACTCGACTACGACACGATCATTGCCGATCTATCGCTTCTGTTTAACCGGACATTTGAGGCGTACGAAGCCTACATTGTCGAAAGCAGTTAGCCCCGACTCAGAAAAGAACGTAGGAAAACTCTGCTCTCCAGATATTCTCGAACAGGGACTGGCTGGAATCATCGGCAGATCGTGTCAGCGTGGGTCTCCACTGTACCCCGAGGCGAATATAGGGCCCCAGCGACACGTCGGCGGCAAGAGCGCCAAAATACCCGTTTTGAAGCAGTTCCCTGAGCGATGCATCCGGGTCGACGCGAGCCTGGCGACTGTCGACACCTGCTTCTGCCGCGAGTCGAAGAAACGAAAACGGCTGATACCGGGCGTCAACCCTGAAGCCGAACATGTGCTCTGGAGGTACATCCGCAAAGGTCTGCGGAATACGATAGCCGAGTGACACCGACAACCGGGGAACAAAACGCTCTGGGCCCGGCCGGACATGATGCACCCAAATAACCGGTCTCTGGCCAATGTCCCGCGCGCTTCCATCCGGTGAAGCGCCTCCACCGAAGCCAGG
>SKKC01000374.1 GCA_007121695.1 Spirochaetales bacterium
ACATCGCTGATGTCCCGTCCACCAAGCTCGGAGCCTGTGTGCTCGTAATAATCCAGTTTCAGGTGCAGCACATCGTGAACCGGATCGGGAATGATGGACTCGAGAACCGGCAGCAGTCGTTCACGATCGGGAACCGGCAGTCTGTCGTTCCCGATACGCACCTCGTAGACGAGCGCTCCCGCGGCGTCGTACCAGAACACGACGCGCCCGTCCTGCACACGACTGACAATGACCATATCGCCGTTCGGGCGAACGTCCATACGCTCGATGCGGGGAAACCGGGTACCTCCGAGGCCTTCCTGCCCGAGAACATCCTGAAACACGCCTCCGGTGAAACGGAGCACCCGCGAACGCAGACGAACACCGAAGTCGTCGTCCCAGATACCCTCGCCTTCCATCTGCTCTTCAACGAGAAGCGTTCGCCCGGCTCCAACGGCTATCTCGCCTATATGCTCAAAGGTACGGGCCAGCGACGTTCGGGTTGCTCCCTGACTCCCACCCTGCGCGGGCAACATGCTTTCCGGGTTCAGGGCGGGATCGTAAGCCGTCCAGAGCATGTCCCCGAACCCGGTAAACTCCATGATCCGGGACGCCTGACCGTTGGAAAGAAAGATACGGCCGTCCCGGCTTGCAATACGGTTACGAAAGTGTCGGGCGGTCTGTACCTGCAGCAGATCGAACTGCTCGGGCCCTTTCCCGATTTCGAGTGAAAACAGTATCTCGCGATCGATCGTGCGCGGAACGTCCCCACCGCAGGAAAACAGAAGCAAAACAGGCAGAAGAACGGTTGGAAAACGCTTCATTGGAATCGAGCGTACCGAGCAAGACGATTCAGTGTCAATCTTGACCGCCCGTGTACGGGTCTATACAGTGAGGCTCATGATCTCTCGTCTTATCGACGCGGTCTTCGGCTCCAAGCACGAATACGACCTGAAGCGTCTTACACCACTCCTTCTTGAAATTAACAGGCGCGAAGCCTGGGCCATGACTCTGTCCCGGGAGGATTTTCTTGCCGAGACGGCCTCCCTGCGGGCTTCCGTGCAAAGCGGTGAGTCATCGCTCGACGACATTCTCCCGCAGGCCTTTGCCATGGTCCGCGAGGCGGCTCGCAGAGTGCTCGGCGAACGTCTCTTCGACGTACAGCTGCTCGGCGGTATCGTACTTCATCAGGGCAAAATCATGGAAATGAAGACCGGCGAGGGAAAAACCGTATCGTCGGTCACCGCCGCCTATCTGAACAGCCTCACGGGAAAGGGTGTGCACCTGATTACCGTGAACGACTATCTCGCAGAACGCGATGCGGGGTGGATGGGCCCGGTCTACGAGTACCTGGGCGTCAGCGTGGGGTATATTGCCGCAGGAATTGACCACGACAAACGAAAGGACGCCTACCGCAAGGACATTACCTACGGCACCAACAACGAGTTCGGGTTCGACTATCTTCGCGACAACATGCAGATGACCCTCGAACACAAGGTGCAGCGCGGACACAATTACTGCATCGTCGACGAGATTGACTCGATTCTGATAGATGAAGCACGTACCCCGCTGATCATCAGCGGCACGGCAGAGGACGATACCCGCAAGTTCATGGATGTGAACCGCGTAATCGGAGAACTCAGGGAGTGCGCCGTCGATCCGGCGACCGGAGAATATCCCGACGAGGCCGAAGGCGACTACAAGGCCGAAGAAAAGAACAAGCGCGTCTCGTTCACCGACGAGGGGCTGAATCACCTCGAAGAGTTGCTGAAACGAACGAAAGTAATCGCTTCGTCGCTGTTTGACGACGAAAACTTCGAGTACATTCACTATGCCACGCAGGCACTTCGTGCCCACAAGCTCTTCCGGAAAGACACGGACTACGTTGTGCAGGACGGCAAGGTCGAGATTGTCGACGAGTTTACCGGTCGTATCCTGTACGGACGCCGCTATTCGGACGGTCTTCACCAGGCGATCGAGGCAAAGGAAGGTATCCGGGTGAAGCAGCGTAACAGGACGCTTGCCACCATCACCTTTCAGAACTTTTTCCGCATGTACACGAAACTCAGCGGCATGACGGGAACTGCGGCAACGGAAGAAAAGGAGTTCGGGAAAATCTACGGGCTCGAGGTCGTGGTCGTTCCGACAAACCTGCCAGTGGCGAGAAAAGACGAAGACGACGTCATCTTTCTGAATGAGACCGACAAGTACGAGGCCATAGGCGATGAAATAGCCGAGGTGCACGCACTCGGCCAGCCCATCCTCTGCGGAACGGCGAGCATTGAACGCAGCGAACAGCTGTCAGAACTGCTGCGCAGACGGGGCATACCTCACGAGGTGCTGAACGCCAAGAACCACGCGCGGGAAGCGCTCATTATTGCGGAGGCCGGTGCCAAAGGCTCGATTACCATCGCTACCAACATGGCGGGGCGCGGAACCGACATAAAACTCGGCGGCAACCCGGAATACCGTGCCCGTCGACGAGCTGGCACCGAGGCCGACGAAGAAGCCTTCCAGCAGGCCTATGCCGTGGAACGAAAGAAGTGGGAATCACAGTACGCCGAGATAAAGGAACTCGGCGGTCTCTACGTCCTCGGTACTGAGCGACACGAGAGTCGACGCATCGACAACCAGCTCCGTGGCCGAAGCGGCCGTCAGGGCGACCCCGGTCGAAGCCGCTTTTTTCTGAGCATGGACGACGACCTGATGCGTCTGTTCGGCGGCGGTCAGGGTACACTCAAGAAAATGATGTCCCGGGTTGGCATGA
>SKKC01000120.1 GCA_007121695.1 Spirochaetales bacterium
GATACGCACCGAAGGTCGGCACGACGTGTGCATCTGTCCGAGAATCGTCCCTGTAGTGGAAGCCATGACCGCGCTCGTTCTCGAAGATCACATTAAGCGTCAGGCTGCCATGATGGCATAAAAAAACCCGCGGGGTCTCGCTTCAGCCAGACCGACCGCGGGCTCGTCACAGTTCACACGCCGTTTATTCTTCGACAGAGAACTCGTCTTTACCAGCTCCGCACATGGGACAAACCCAGTCTTCCGGCAGTTTCTCAAACGAGGTTCCGGGCTCAATTCCACCGTCTGGATCGCCCTCTTCCGGATCGTAGATATATCCACATACTTCACATACATACTTCTGCATGTCACGCTCCTCTTTGTGTTTAGTCTGCAATTTTATTGCATTCGATATTATATACGGAGAATACCATCTTTTTTCTACCCTGTCGCCTGTATTCGGTTGCTTTCGCGCTCAAATCTCCATTATTTCACGTTCCATTATTGCCTTTCCGGCAGGGTGGATACCGATTCGGGTGAGGCTGAAGTCGTACCGGACCGGATCTTCCGGACAGAACCGACGAAGACAAGCGGTAATCTGGCGGCAGGTCTCGGCATCAACCGACTTCCTACGGGTCATAGAGAGCGAATACGCGACACGATGCATGTGAACATCGACCGGAACGAACAGATCAGCGGGTCCAAGACACGTAAAGCCACCGGGGTCAATTTCGTCGGTCCGAACCATCCAGCGTAGAAACAGATGTAGTCGCTTGAGAGCGCTCGACCCGTCCGGATTGGGGATCATTATTGACTGAAGTGAGTTCGGCTCGTTCCGGAGACACCCCGCAAGATACCGCAGTGCCCCGATCGCCGGAGGCATATCTGTACCTCTGACAGCGTCGACACCCAGGCGACACGCATTATCTATGGAACCGTGCTGTATGTAGAGATCGCGTACCGAGCAGAAAAATCGGACTACTTCATTTGTCGTAAAGAACCGGTACACGAATCCCTGACATCGCTCGTGTATCTCGTCGTCCGACAGCAGGACAAGTTCCGACACGGAACCGATGCGGTCGAGGATGTTCTGGCACGCAGCGAGAATCGAGTGCACCCGGCCTAACGCAAATGATGCGCACACAAGCGCGCGAAACTCCCTGTCGAGTCCCGGCGGTTGCGAAAGCACCACCTCGAGCGGGTCGGGTGAGATGTATCGTGGATGATGGAAGGTTCGATAAATCGCCTCCAGGGTGTCCCCGAGCGACTTCATTCCGAGCTACGCACCTGTCGCGCGCGAGCGTGATGCACCAGGTGAAAAACAATGATACAGATACCAATGACAATAAAGAGGACGGGCCACCATACAGTAACCACCGAGATGAAGTCCTGCCGAATCAGGTTAAGGCTGAACAAAAAAAACACTCCCGAGAGAAACACAATAACGATCGCAGGTACCAGAAGAGCCAGACGACTGCCCGCCTCCCGCCGGTACGAGAAAACGGCAAGCGAAACCCCGGCAATGGTCATGAAAACCGGCCATATTCGCGCAATTTCCACCGCACTCATGACCGTTGTGATAAGAAGGAAAAAGACCCCGCCAACAGTCAGAAATATCCCGACGAAGACCGACGCTTCCGTCCCCACTCCATGAAACCCCATGGCGAGCGAAACCATGCCGATTCCGATTGGAAGAACCGGCCAGAGCGCCGATACACGGTGCAGGTATCCGAGAGTCCACATGAGTAGAACAAAGCCTATAAGCAGGAATGCGGCCCCAAGCAAGAGATATTTATGTCGATGTAACGCAGGACGGTCGCTATTCATGTCGAATCTTCGAGGAGTCTACCACCGATCATCCCCCTTGCCAACGAGAGAGAGCTCTATTACCCTCTATCTCATGACATCGCGACTCACGTACCGCTTCACCGTTATTTCATCGCTGGTCGTGTTTTTCGTACTTGCCTGCTCGTCGGCACCGGTTACTACTCCCGTGGATACCAACGATCCGTCTCTGACGGCCGAGAACCGACGACTCTACGAACTTCTGTCTGAAACGGACAGCAGCAGCCGTTCCGTCCTTGTTCGTTCACTGGTAGATAACCTTATACGCGCCGAGATGCCGCTTCGAGCAGTACATCTCCTGACGACGCAGGTATCGAAACACCCGGACGACCCGTACAACTCGTTATACCTTTTTATGGCAGGGCGCATATACGAGTCTACCGATTCACCGGAACTTGCCGTACCGCTTTTTCGTCGTGCGGTAAACGAGTTTCCGGATGTCGCGATAAACGGGGGGCAGGTTCATCAGAGGGCACTGGAGACGCTCGGGCGGATCATGACCGATGCAGCTGAACGCATTGTGTACCTCGAACGATACCTGGAAGAGTTTCGGCAGCATGCAAACAATGGGACGACACATTACGCCATGGCCCGCACCTACGAATCGCTCGGAAAATGGGAACAGTCGCTCGATGCGTACAGACGGTTTCTCACTTTTCCTGAAACCGAGATACCAGGCAGACCGAATGTGCACCGGGAGGTTTCGCACATGCTTCAGTTTGCCCGATCGAACCGAGGATGGACACGACCAACTCTCGACGGCCTGGTACAAGAGATAACGGTTGCCCTGCGACAGCAGAACGCCCGTGCGCTGTACGCGTTGCAAAGCGGCGTCAATTTTTTTACCGCATCGCGAAATCTTGACCCGCTGGACGCAAACAGCACCTTCGGCTTCGACATACAGGTTTTTCTCTCGCAATCGAACGTACGCGTCGCATCGAACTTTGAAGTTAACTCGAACGAACGGGAAGCATTTCTGCGGACCGACGGCTGGTACGACCGGATGTCGACGTGGTATCTGTATTTCCGACGGATTGACTTTCCGTCCGATCCGAGTGTACACGGGAACTGGGAATGGGCTGGCATTCGGTTTGGCGAAGTGCTGTAGTTGCGCTGCTCGTTATGGCCACAGGCTGGCTCCTGCCTGCACAGCCACCTGAGGCCCGGGAGACGCGCTACGTCCCAGCCGGCCGGATTACTATCGGATACGAGTCTCTGTCTCACCCCGCTGTTCAAACCTACGTAGAACAGTTCCGGAGCGCGTCCGGTTTGCGTGGGCTCGCATCGAGTCTGAACCAGTCACTCCCGTTTTACCGCCATATCATGGACACGTTACGAAGCTACGGTCTTCCCGAGCAGCTGTTTTTCGTAGCTCTTATCGAGTCGGGGTTTGACCCGTTTGCCGTTTCCCGATCCGGAGCGGTCGGCATATGGCAGTTCATGGATCATTCGGTTGAGGACTGGATGATCATTACCAGCGACATCGACGAGAGACGGGATTTTTATCGAGCGACCCTCGGCGCAGCCGAAAAACTGCTGCATAATTTCACGATCTTTGAAGACTGGTTACTCGCGATTGCGTCCTACAACGCGGGTGTTGGCCATATTCAACGGGCAATGGAAGCCAGCGGAGCGCTCACGTTCTGGGAACTGCTTGAAACAGACCTTCTCCCGGATCAGACACGGAGTTACGTCCCACGCTTTGTTGCGGTATCGCACGTAGCCTCCCAGGCTGCGCGTCACGGACTTTCTCTTCCGTGGAGTGAGTCACCCGAATGGGTGCGCCTCGCCGTTCCCGCGCGAACAAGTCTTTCGCAGCTTTCGCAGCGCTCGGGCGTCCCAGCACAACAGATTATGGACTGGAATCCCCACATCATTGCTGACATTCGGACGCACGGACTGGACTCGGTTCTCTATATCAATATTCCTGACTTGTACGAACACTACTTCACCTGGTTATCAGATTGATATCTTTGTCCGATATTCTGAATGTGAGACCGTTACTCTTTTCACGCGTCAATCGCTCTCTTCCCGTGCTTATTGGCATACTGGTCTGGACTGTTGCCGGCTCCGTCGCATTACAGGCTGAAGATACGCACTGGCACTGGTCGGTCGACTGGCGAAGCGCTTCACTTGAAATGCAGGCCGAGCGAAGGATAGAGGGAGACGACGTGGGAGCCTATAACAGGGCCGCCCGTGCGATTGCCTCGGAAGCTGAACACGTCTGGATCGAAGCGGTACGGAGCATACAGCTCGATACAGGACAACAGATTGCCGATATAATCTCGCGGCATCCGGAAACCGTGACGGATTTGCGCGGCCGTTTTCACGTATCGCATACGGCTGGCAGCAGTCCGGACAGAGATGTAAGCCATGTACGACAGTCATGGCGCATAGAGCTTCACGAGGCAGTTCTTCCTGTTGTCGCCGATCACGACATTCCACGCCCTCTTCCGCTTCCTGTCTCGTGGCAAGCAGAACGGTCGTATACCGGCCTGGTGATTGACGCACGAGGAAGACTCCCCGTACACGGCACCACCGAACGTGAGTCCTTACGCCCCATCCTGTTGCCGCGAATATACGATGAGGCCATGAACCTTGTACTGGCTTCCGAGATGATGAACCCGCAGTACCTGCACCGCTGGGGAGTGATCGGGTACTCCGACGACGTTTCATTCGAAACGCATCGTGATCGGATAGGGAACAATCCGCTGGTTGTCGCCGCGGACGCCTTGTTCGGCCGCATTCCAGCTCATATTCTGATTCCACGCGACGCAGCGGAGACGCTGCTCCTGCATACTGACAACACCACGATACTCACCGAAGGCCGGATAATCGTGCTTGTCGACCACCTCTGAGCGCCTTCAGGGCGACTTCTTGACCCGACAAAGCCTGCATCGTATTCTTTGGTTTGTCGAACTTGACCCATCGGAGAATGTCTGCAATCATGCGAAATCCCTGTACCAGCGTATGCCTTGGCCTTGTTCTGTTTCTTGTAACTATCCTTTTCGTCGCATGCGGCGATTCGCGTATAGCCACGGGCGTTCTCCTGTGGCCACCAGACGGTATGTCTGAGGCACACGGCGCAGTTGTTCCGATACTGGAAGCAAACCGCAATACCGGTACATTTCTGATTCGGGCCGAAGGGGGTGAACCGTTTCTGATCGAGCAGTTTCGGGTCGAGCGTTTTGACACTCCCGATGAGGCCAACGCGTTTGCCCGCTCGTTCGAGCAGTTTGCCTTCCTGTACGCAGAAAGCCAGCAACGGGCTCTACCGGTCCGCCGCTCCCAGAGCACCGACAGCCAGTCCGTGTATCGTTTCCGCGAGGGAGAAATTCTCAAAATCATCGGGCCGCCGTCAGACGAGGTGGTCATTTCGGGCCTCCGCGGCCGCTGGCATCCGGTACTGACCGAAGCTGGTGTGCGAGGATACACCTTCGATTTCGCTCTTATTCTCTTCGATGAGCGCGAAGGGATAGCTGACGAAGCTCGTACACGGGAACTACCTGCGCAGGCGATTACCGTCATTGAAAACGTGTGGCGTCCCAACGAGTTTCATGAACTCATTAGCGCCGGATCCCCATCGCTGGAACGGCTGAACCCGGAATTCGGTCTGTTTCCGGACCACGCACAAAACACTGTGCGCATAGTGACCGACGATGTTCGTGCGGACTTTACCTATGAATCCATTGTAAGCAGCGGGGCCAGTCATATACGCTTCGAAGGGTCAAGTCTCGTCGTACGAATCGACGGGAGCAACCAGATTACCGCATTCTTTACTGTCGACGGAGTCGACTACACGCGGAGGTTCCGACTGCTGTCGACCGATCTGGAAACTGTTATCGAACGCGAAGAGCAACGACGGGAACGCTCGCTGGAAATAATGTATGCAGACGGTCGTCTGCTTCAATCGAGTGCATACGGGACTATTGCGGTTAGCGAAACCGGGCGGTTCTCCTGGTCTGGATACGAACTGCTCGTACCAGGAGTGCTGTCACCGGCGTATGGAAACCAGGGAACGATTCAGTTCAGGCACTACCTCGGGCCTGCTGTACGCAATCAATACGACGGAGTAGTGAGTTTCGTTTTTGACGGAGCTCCCTCCGGAGACTACGTTTCATTTTTGTACGAAGTCGAAGCGGGAGGCATTCGACTTACGCACGCACCGAGGAACACCTTCGACGACCTGCAGATTATCCGGTCCGATGCGTCCCCCGTGGTGATATTCTTCAGTTTTCTGGAACCAGAAGAAGCTTCGGCTGATGCCGACCTGTAGGAACTTGCATACTTCATGGCTCTACTGCAGCTGTCACAAGTCAATCTCAGTTTCGGCGACAGGGATATTCTGAAGGATGTCCACTTCGAAGTTGAGACCGGCAGCAGGACGGCTCTTGCCGGTGCAAACGGCTCCGGCAAGACAACCTTGCTGAAGATCGCCGCAAACCTGCTGGAACCGGATTCCGGTGTTGTAACCCGATCAAAGGGCTGCAGGGTAGGATATCTTCCGCAGACCGGATTAACACACGAAGGACTCAGTCTCTGGCACGAGGCGGAGACTGCGTACTCGGATATCGTACGACTAATTGAAAATCGCGATCACATATCGGAAACACTTGCAGACAGCACAGCAGAACAGGATGATCTTGATACGCTGGTACAGGACCTCGGACACCTGCAGGAACGCATCGATACCAGCGGTTATTACGACCGGGATAAAGCTATCGAGACCGTTCTGAGAGGCCTCGGTTTCTCTGAACACGATTTCCAGCGCGATACATCCGAGTTCTCGGGAGGCTGGCAAATGCGTATCGCCCTCTCCAAACTCCTCCTGTCACAGCCGGATGTGATCCTCCTGGACGAACCGACAAACTATCTGGATCTTGAAGCGCGCGACTGGCTGCGATCCTTTCTCGCCTCGTTTCAGGGAGGAATTGTCGTGGTGGCTCACGACAGGGACTTTCTCGACAACACTGTCACCCAGACGGCTGAGTTGTATGTGGGCGCCTTGAATCTGTATCGATGCACCTACTCTACATACGAGACGCGAAGGAAAACCGAACTCGAAGAAATCCTGTCGGCGTATGAGCAACAGCAACTCGAGATTGCCCGACTTGAAGACTTCATTCGTCGCTTCCGTTATAACGCCTCCAAAGCCGCGATGGTGCAAAGTCGAATTAAACAACTCGAAAAAATGGAACGCATCTCGATTCCCGAGTCAATGAAAAAGGTTCGTTTTTCGTTTCCCGAAACCGCACACAGTGGTAAGGAGGTTCTGCGGCTCCAGAGAGTTGGAAAACACTATGGCGATCGGAGCGTACTGAAGGATGTCGACATGCTTGTTCTTCGTGGAGAGAAAGTCGCAATCGTCGGACACAACGGGGCAGGCAAGACAACGCTGTTGCGCATATGCGGCGGTGCCGACACGAATTACGACGGTATGTGTACACACGGTACCGGTGTGAGAACAGGGTATTACAGCCAGGACGTTACGACACAACTGAATAGCTCACAGACCGTTTTACAGGCAGCCGAACAGGATTGCCCCGCACATCTTATGCCGAATATACGCAGCCTTCTCGGAGCTTTTCTGTTCAGGGACGACGACGTTTTCAAACCAGTCGGTGTTCTTTCCGGCGGAGAAAAAAGTCGCCTCGCGATACTTCGCCTGCTTCTGCAACCATATAATCTGCTCGTGCTCGACGAGCCGACAAACCATCTGGATATCGCGAGTCAGGACGTTCTTCTGGATGCACTTCGACGCTACACGGGAAGCATACTCGTGGTCAGCCATGACCGGGATTTTCTACGGGAACTAACTGGAAGGGTTATCGCGATAACCGGGCATACCGACCGGCCGTCGGAGGTACGCGAATACCCGGGTGACTACCGGTACTACGAATGGAAGGTATCACAGCAGGCAGCCACTGATCCGGTGTTGGCCGGAAAACCTGCAACAGATTCTTTTTCGGACACCCAGCGCGAAGACCGAAAGGAACGGAAGCGCGAGGCCCGCAAGGCCCGAAAACTGGCCGAAGAAGCGCTTCAGAAGGTTGAAACAATTGAGGAAGAACGGCAGCAGGTTGAACTCGCGTTGTCGGACCCGGAGCATCATGCCGACGGGGCCCGAATGAAAGAACTGACTGCGAAACTTGCACGCCTGACAGAGCTTCACGAGGACGCGGTGCAGGAATGGGAGTCTCTCGAAGAGGCAACCGACGCATTACTACAGGAGAACTGAATGAGCAACCCGATGAAAGTCATATCGTGGAACGTGAACGGGATCCGGGCAGCCGAACGCAACGGCTTTCTGGACTGGCTCGTCGCGTCAGACGCTGACGTCGTCTGCGTACAGGAAACCAAAGCCCATCCGGAACAGCTCTCCGAAGAGCTGCTATCGCCAGCGGGATACGTGTCGCGTTTCTCGAGTGCGGAGAAACGGGGCTACAGCGGGACAGCGACGTACAGTAAAAAGAAACCGGACAATGTTACGACCCTGGGTATCAAGGATTTCGATTCCGAGGGGCGCGTTCTCATTACTAACTTTGGCTCTCTGCACATCGTGAACGCGTACTTTCCGAACAGTCAGGAAGGTGGCAAGCGCCTCGATTACAAGCTCGCGTTCTGCGCGGCAATGAAGGAACATCTGGACGGGCTCGTCCGCAGCGGACACGATGTACTCCTCTGTGGAGATTACAACATTGCACACACTGAAATTGACCTCGCTCGTCCGAAACAGAACGAGAACAACCCGGGTTACCTGCCCGAAGAACGGGAGTGGATGACTTCGTTTCTGACCTCCGGATACACCGACACCTTCCGGGTGTTTGAACCCGGACCCGGACACTATACGTGGTGGAGCTACAGAGGTGGCGCTCGGGCGAAGAATGTCGGATGGAGAATCGATTATCACTGCGTCAACGAGCGACTCCGCGACCGCGTTCTCTCTTCCGTTATTCATCCCGAGACGACCGGCAGCGACCACTGCCCCCTGTCGATACACATCGAGTAAGCCGGTCTGGTTGATTTTTCGTCGCAAGGTCACTATCGTTCTCTCACTATGCGCATACGATACAACGCTCCGGTCACGCTTACCTTCTCGCTCATATCCGTACTGGTACTTGTAATCGACGGGTTTACCGGTGCAGGTCTGACAGGCTCGCTTTTCAGCGTTCCGCCTGCGCTTAGCTGGACACGGTTTGTCGACTACATGAGGCTGTTTACCCATACACTCGGACACGCGGACTGGAACCATCTTATTTCTAATCTCGCATTCATCCTCCTGCTCGGCCCGATTCTCGAAGAAAAATACGGTTCATCGTCTCTGGCAGTCATGATTCTGATAACTGCCCTCATTACAGGACTGTTGAACGTACTGTTTTTAAGCACTGGACTACTTGGTGCCAGCGGCATAGTTTTCATGATGATTCTCCTGTCGAGCTTCACCCGGGTCCGTCAGGGTGAGATCCCGCTGACTTTCATACTGGTTGTTATTCTATATCTTACCAGGGAAATCGTTGGAGCCTTCGCGAACGACCAGATTTCACAGTTCGCACACATTATTGGCGGCGTCACCGGGAGCCTGTTCGGATTCCTGCAGTCCGGTCGATCGCCAAAATAACAGAAAATAAGGGCGTTTCATGTTTGAAAAACTGCAGTATCTGGTAAACCGGCACGAGGAGGTTCAGACGCTCCTTGCCGACCCGGATGTAATGAAGGATCAGGCTCGCTACCGCAACCTCACCCAGGAGTATTCTCACCTCTCCGAAATTGTCGAAGAATTCAGTCGATATCAGTCTCTTAGCGCTCAGCTTGAAGAAACTCTGGTAATTCTCGAAGAAGAGACGGACAGCGAACTGAAAGAACTCGCCAGGAATGAAAAAGCAGATCTCGAAGAGAAAAAAATCGCGTCAGAAAAACAACTCGGGCTTCTGCTCGTGCCACGAGATCCGATGGACTCGAATAACGTAATCGTGGAAATTCGGGCCGGTACCGGAGGCGACGAGGCTACGCTGTTCGCGGCTGACCTGTACCGGATGTACAGCCGCTATGCAGAGCGTCGGCGATGGAAAATCGAAGTAATGAGCTCAAGCCCGAGCGAGGTAGGTGGATTCAAGGAAATCATTTTCAGCGTAGCCGGCAAAATGGCCTTCGGTACCCTGAAATATGAGAGCGGCGGACACCGGGTACAGCGGATACCCGCAACTGAAAGTGGTGGCCGCATACACACCTCGGCGTGCACCGTTGCAGTACTCCCGGAAGTCGAAGACACCGAGATACAGCTCAACCCCGAAGACCTTCGGGTCGATGTTTTTCGAAGCTCAGGCCCGGGCGGACAAAGCGTAAACACGACCGACAGTGCAGTAAGAATTACGCATATTCCGACCGGGACCGTGGTGACCTGCCAGGACGAGAAAAGCCAGCTCAAAAACAAGGCGAAAGCCATGCGTGTTCTCAAGGCACGGCTTTTCGAAGTGGAGGAGGCCCGAAAGAACCGCGAACGGGCTGACGCACGAAAGAGTCAGATCGGAAGCGGAGACCGCAGTGAGCGAATACGAACGTATAACTTCCCGCAAAATCGCCTGACCGATCACCGGATTAATCTTACCCTCTACAAACTTGATTCGATAATAGAGGGCGAAATCGACGAAGTCATTGACACCA
>SKKC01000398.1 GCA_007121695.1 Spirochaetales bacterium
CGACAAAGTGAGGCAACGATGGATGACCATATACGGTCCCGGTTCGGGCGCCCTCGGGTGTACCCGCAGGGTTTTCGACCATGGTCGCTTCGAAGTTCGTACCGGTCTGCGTAATGATCATGACACCTTCGACAGCACCGAATGCAGTAAAGCGTCCAACTCGGTCCTGACCGTGGGCTCGGGAAATACCCGGGAAGGTACCGAGGAGCTCACCATCGTAGCTGAGCATCTCGATGTGTGGCTGGCGGATGTACCCGACAAGCAGACGATCTCCGAGCAGCACCGGTGCGCCATGATCCTCATGTGCCGGCACCATGGAGAAGGCAGTGTCAAAGCTGGTTCGAAGCAGACGTTCGTCCACTATCGTGATGTCACCCGACCCATCGTTATAGATACCGCTCCGTCCGACGGTCGTCGTAAAGTGAGTCGGAAGGACTCCGTTCTGAATGAACCCGAGGACATCAATGTCTTCGAAAACCAGATCCATGTGGCCATCGTGCTCGACCAGGCGCTGTCCGCTGTCGACCACTGCGACAATGGATTCCGCCCGATTGAATACGTAGCCAAACTCGCCGCTGTCGTTTGCATATACTGCAAGACCGCCGGCCGGAAGAAGCTGCTCGAACACTGCTTCCACGTCGCCATCGTGAGCATCGAGAACGGCGACCGTACCGCTGTTGAATCCGATTATGATCCGCCCATCGTTGTGCTCGTGACCGTGGCCGTGGCCGTGATCATGGTCGTGATCGTGACCGTGATCGTGATCATGGTCGTGATCGTGATGATGATCGTGACCGTGGTCGTGGTCGTGATCATGTCCGTGATGGTCGTGTCCTGTCGCACACGCGGCAAGCAGGAAACTGACCGCCAATATCGCGAGTATTCCTCGCACCTTTGAAAACCTGGTCATCGAGACCTCCAGTTGAGTGTAGTGTGTGCAGTCGGGTCAGGCCCGTGCACCCTGTTCCTGAACGCGCGCATACAGCCACGCGAGTATATAGCCGGTAATTGTGAATAGAACGATCCCTGCACCACTCGGCAGATCGTAGACGTAGCTCACGGCAATACCTGCGACCGAAAATAACGCCGAGAAAATCGAGGCAAGTATCATGAGTCCTTTGAGCGATCGGGCGAAATAGCCAGCCGTTGCGGCTGGGAGCGTCAACAGTGTAATGACGAGCACTATTCCAACCGTCGTAACCATAAGAACGACGGTTGCTCCGGTCAGCAGCAGCAGAAAGGTGATATGTCGCTGTACCGGGACCCCGCGAACCGTCGCAAATTCCGGGTCAAAACTGACGGCAAATAATTGCGGATACAAAAAAACTGCCGAAACGATAATTACTATGTCCAGAATAATGATTCCCCAGAGATCCTGGGGAGAGAGCAACAGGATGTTTCCGAACAGATAGGCCATGGGATCGACAAAGGTCGGAGTACGGACGATAAAAATGACGCCGATCGCCGTGCCCAGCGCCCATACCGTGCTTATCGCCGAGTCGGTTCGCTGCTTTCCCCTGCTCGACGCCCAGCTGACCACCAGAGCCGAAATCATGGCAGCGACAAACGCACCCCAGAACGGGGTAAACCACTCAGTCCCGTGCGCAAAGCGCAGGTACAGGCTTATACCGATGCCGCCGAGCACAGAATGCGATATGGCTCCGGCGAGGTAGCTGACACGGTTTACGACCACATACGACCCGACGACGCCGAAGGCGGGAGCCGACACCAGACCTGCTATGAGCGCAAAACGGATAAACGGCACCTGTGTGCTGAATACTGCCTGAATGAACTCCGTCATGCCGTCGCCTCCGACCCGGCCGCAGTGGCTCCCTTTACTCCGAGGTCGTGCAGGTGCCCACTGAACAGCCGGTGCATGTCGTCTTCCGTGAGGTCGCTTCGTTTGTGCATGTGTATCGCTCGATTCACGCACATGACACGGTCGACCTGTTCGGAGAGAAAGTCGAAGTCGTGCGTAATAAGAAGAACGTCGAGCCGCTGTTTAAGCGTTGCAACAAGACCTTCCAGTCGTCGGGCAGAGCCGCGATCGATATTGGCCGTCGGTTCGTCGAGAATTAGAAGCTCCGGCCTACTGACCAGCGCCCGTGCCAGAAGCACCCGTTGTCGCTGCCCGCCGGACAACTCGGAAAAGGTACGCTTTCGTAAATCGGCAATATCGAGGTCGTCGAGAACCTGCTCGACGGCTGCCTTGTCTTCGCGGGAATACAGCCCGAAACGCCCCGTAAGCCTGCCCGTAAGAACAACCTCACCGACAACGGCAGGAAACTGTGGATCATAGAGGCTGTGCTGAGGCACGTAGCCGCTTCGTTGTTGTGCACGCTCCGGCGAGACGCCGAGAACCGAAACCGAACCCGCGTTCGCTTTCAGAAGCCCCAGTAAGAGGCGGGCAAAGGTCGTCTTCCCGCCACCGTTGGGGCCGACTATCTGCGTCAGCCCTCCCGGCGGTATGGCAAGAGAAACGCCCTGGAATACGGGAACACCAGGGTATCGAAAGTGCAGATCTGTAAGCTCAACGGCGTTCATCTGCCGAACAGTAATATTTTGTAATACTGTGTGTCAACCGGTGTTACAAAGTACTAATCAAAAAGAAA
Organism: Spirochaetales bacterium; assembly: GCA_007121695.1. Taxonomy (GTDB): domain Bacteria; phylum Spirochaetota; class Spirochaetia; order DSM-27196; family SKKC01; genus SKKC01. The sequence continues at coordinate 2,613 of SKKC01000398.1, forward strand.
CGAATACGTTACGCCAGCGGATATTTTCCAGCGATACTCTGCGTCAGCAAGAAAGAACCGGAACAGACCAAGAATTCCGTCAATCGCAGCTTCGCCAGTATCCGTCGAACCGCGAAACGGCGGCGGCGGTGAGAGTTCAAGTCCCAGATCGAGCGAGAGCAGGCCCGGCCCGACGGTAGCGATCGGACCCTGCGTCCCGACGAGCAGCATAAGCCCGCCTCGGGAATCGGAGATGTCCTCCGCCGGTTGCAGCACGATCACAGGCCCGACACCCACATACAGGGACGCGGAAAGTTGCTGCTCGTCCGATGCATCCGGTCCCGCGATATTCACGAGGTTGTACAGATCGACCCTGAGATACGGTGCGACGTACTGCCCCTCGTGTCCAAGCCCGAAGTACCCACGCGCACCGGCGCCGATACCGAATCCTCCTGCGGGCACCGAAACCAGTGCACCGGCGAGAAGATGCCCGTGCTCCCTGCTTCGATTGTACCCGAGCGAAAGATCAAGACGCGTTGCCTCCAGCGCGACCAGCGGCAGCGGAAGCACCACCATGACCAGACACAGAACAAATACACGTCGCATGGGCAACTCCTTCGATTCTGCAAATGTACAGATACAAGATTACCTTATTGCGTAGGAAACCGCCATAGACAGTAATTACTATCGTCTGGCCAGCCAGAGCCCGCCCCTCGAGGGTCGAAACCTGGTCTCATTCTACATTCTGGGACGATGGGGCCGAAACGCTGTGCCAGAGTGTATCAGTAACGACACTTTAGGGAGGCACAGGTATGCGTGGGATAAAACAGGGATTGATTCCAGCTGCAACGATCGTACTTTTGTTGCTAGGATCGTGCGACTGGCTTAGTGGAATACTCGGGGGAGAAATCGATCCGTACGAGCCGAACGACTCGATTGCAGAGGCGTATCCCATAGAGCTCGGCCAGAGATACACAGCGTATATATCCGAGAATGACGCTGACTTTTTCAGCTTCCGACCAGCGCATGGGGCGGATACATTCGACGCAGTCGAAATCAGCGTTACCGACGTAGGGCCCGATCTTAGAATTGGCCTCGCGCTGTACGATAACCGGGGTAACCGCTTTACACAGCGAACCGTAAGCACGAAAGGAGCGGATCTTACGTTTATACTACGAACTCCCGGCCTGCCGACAGGCCACAATTACTACATCCGGTTCAGCGGAACCTGGGGGCATGACTACGAGGTCGATGGTATCGGGGACTACCGTGGTGAAGGGCCCTACACCTTCAGGGTCAGGAACCTCAACGAAAACGACGCGTTTGCTCCGAACCATACCATCGATACGGCGTATACGATTAACCTGGGGCAGTCATACAATGGTGTTCTTGTTTCAACGTCCGAGGCTGACTTTTTCTCGTTCACGCCAACTTCAGAGAGTATGACTCTGACCGTTACAGATACGGGCTCGGACCTCTATCTGGGTGCAGCCTGGTATGGTCCCGACAAAGGTTACCTGGGCAAACATACATTCGGAACGAGCGGACAAATAGGAGATATTACCCTTACCGGACTGACGGCAGGTGAAACAAACTACCTCAGGATTTCCGGTACCGACGGCTGGTCCGGTTGGAATGTCGGAGGGAGTTTCGACCACAGAAGTCGGGGGCCATACACGTTTAGCCTGGCCGATTAAGTGGGCCAGTTTATACATGGGGTTACGCATTACAGGCTGGCGAGGCGTAGCACGCTGCCAGCCTGAATGTGTCCTCTGAGATCCCGAAAAACATAGTGGGACACCACTGCCCGACGGCGACAGCTCGCGGGAGTCCCCCTATACTATAGGGCATGCTCTCGCTCGAGCTTCTCGCAACACTCGGGGCGGTCCAGGGGCTGCTCCTGCTTGTACTCATACTCGTGCGGTTTCGAAGCCGTCGGAATCTGCCGCTGGCCATCCTTCTACTGACCTTTTCGGTTCGACTGGGCACGATCCCGTACTGGAACGCTGAAGGACTCCTGAGCGCTCCTTGGATTTTCACTATCGTCGGAGCGATCCCACTCCTGTTCGGGCCGCTTGTATGGTGGTACGTGCGAGAGCTGATTCGGGAAGACCTCCGTGTGCCACGACCATCGCTGCTGCACGCGAGTCCCTGGATAGTCGAAACCGTCGGTTTCGTGGCCGTCGTACAGCTTCTTGGTCCGGAGGGATACGAGAGTCTGGTAGAAAGTATCTTCTCCGCACCCGCTCCCTGGTGGATGCACGTGCGAAACACCGCCAAGGGCCTTGTCGGTGGCATATACGCGATCGCCGCCGCGCATATCGTATTCGGACCGGAGAGTCGGAGCCCTCACGTAACCACCGGACGGCGTGTGTGGGCGCGCTCGGTCGTTGTCCTGCCACTCCTGTGTCTGTTGTCGTTTTTTGCGATTGCTATTGATCCGGGTATGCAGGCAGATCCTTCTCTTGCAGGGCTTTGTCCTTTCAGATTCTCTGCATCAATGATGGCAATTACGATGTACGCGTTCGCGTTTCTGGCAATCGTACGTCCAGACGCGCTCGATGACACCCGCGCATCGTGCCAACCAGCGTCCAGGCTCGAGTTAGACGACGATGAGATTCTGGATATCATCGGCCGGGTCAATGAATGTCTCGCCTCGGGTGTGTACCAGGACTCCGATCTGTCGCTTCTCCGGCTGGCCAGGCCGCTTGGGATACACCCGAATCGTCTGTCCTGCGCAATAAATCGCGGGTTTAACTGCTCGTTTACCCAGTTGATAAACCGGGCACGGCTCGAAGACTTTCTGCAGCGGGTTGAGAGGGGAGAACTCGAGCGCTTCACCATGTTAAGTCTGGCGCTCGAGGCGGGTTTTCGCTCCAAGAGCACCTTTAACCGGGTCTTCAAGGATGCATACGGCACATCGCCGAGTGAGTTTCTCGAGCATACACGCCTGCAAACAGGGCCAGCCAACCCTCAATAAGCGAGGGAAGATCCCGTCGGCTCTTACGGTATCGGGATTAACAGCCCATTGATGAGATCATTAATCCGTTCCCGATCACCCTGCGCCGCCCATTCAAGATGCGACGGCAGTACCGCAGAGGCAATCACAAGGCTTCGCCGCGCGGTACGCGTGTACTCGTCAAGTACGGGAGCGGCAGAATGGACGGCCATCAATGCGCCCCGGGACGCGACCGATATCTCATACTGAAAGGCTGGATCCCCGAGTGAAGCAATTAACTCCCGAACAATGTCGCGTTCGGCGCTCGACGGCGCCACAGCAGCGGCAACTATACGCCCAGGGATTATTGGCCTGCGAGGACCACTCAGGGGAGGACCACTAAAACGAAAGCGGCGACGGTCATCGACAGGAATCAGGGGACTGAAAAACGAGTCATCGAAGACTATGGCAGCATCGCCCTGTTGAAGAAAGGTGTACACGTCTTCCCGGGAGAACCCGTCACTGGAGCCCGGAATAACGCGTTGCTCAAACAGACTCTGAAAGCGCTGGAAGAGCTCCGGTAACGGCTCCGGAGGCGGAAGTGCAAGATCATTCTGAATCCACCGACCCAGTTCCACAGCGGACTGATCGCCGTACAGGCTTACGAACAGATCAAACACGGTGCCATGCTGAAAACCTGGCATAACCAGCGCTTGCACGTTCTGATCGCGCGCTGCGGAAAGCGCCAGAAGAAACTCATCTACATCTGAGAATTGCAGTACCCCGGTTATTTCCCGGGAAAAATACAGGCCTCTCGGGCTCCACACAATCGGAACTGCATACGTCGTTGCTTCGTAACTCACTGCACCCAGAACAGCAGAAGGAAAACCGGACCCGAGCAGAACAGGAGCAATGCGTCCTTGCTCCATGAACTGTGTCAGGTAATATCCGGACGGACCAATAACTATGTCCGTTCCAGACCAACGACGACTGAAATCAGATTCGAGCTGAGCGAAACTGTGACTCCGTGTAATGCGCACATCGCGAATCCGTGTTTTTGAACCAAGTTCCTGTAGCATCGGGATCAGGATTTCGGACTCCGGGTCAGTGAGAATGACTAAAATCCGAACGATACCGCGTTCGCGCCACGCCACGAAGCCCCCAACCCCCGCACCGAGTACGAGGAGAAGAGCAAAAACGGCTGTAATCGTTCGTCTGCGGGTTGTCTTCATCAAAACACATTCGTCCTGAGCCCGAAGCCCAAACGGAAGGCTGTTCCGGCTTCGACATCCGAGGAGATGAACCACAGCTGGGCTTCGGTGTACAGCGAGTAGGTGTTGAACATGCGTAGCTCCGGGACGCGGACAATCGGGAACTCGAGCTGCGCGAGCATTCCCGCGAGTACGAGTCCGTCTTCTGTGAACTCTATGGTGTCGTCGCTCATGGTGAAGTACGAGAAATTCGCGCCAAGGGTCACTGCAGCAGAGAGCCACTCGAAGTCCGGCCCGAAGAAGAAACTCGCGGGAATCTGTGCAACGTTTGCCAGAAGCTTCGTGCCGATCACGAGCCCGGAAAAGCGTCCCGGTGGTGACAGTCCGACCTGTGCCTGAAGCCGAACGTTGTCGTCAAAGAAGGTAAGGCCGGCTCCCACATCCCAATAGGTCGCGCCGAGTACGCTTACATCGAGGTACAGGCCCTGAATGAAGCCTGGAACTTCATACCGTGACTTGTTCCCCGGACGAAGCGCGACCGCAACGTCTTCGAGCAGGTTGTCGTCGGAAGTAACGCCGACAACAGTAATCTCGTTGCTGAATCGTGCACGCTCTGCAGGAGCAATGAGTCTCACCATCGGCGGCTGTTCATCTATGGTGACACTGTGACGTCTCGTAACGAGCGATCCGTCGGCGTATCGCGCGCGCACGACCATGTTCAGTCGACCATCGGGCAGTTCCGTCGTCTCTATGCGGTAGCGCCACGTATCGGTGCCGCGGGCGTCCTGCCACGTCGCTCCGTTGTCGAGGCTGACCTGCACTGCCTCGACGGCGTGTGCGGAGAGGATGCGGTCGCGCTCGCGTCGCGTGTCACGGTCGTCTCCCTCGGGAAGATCGATCGCATACCCGGCAGTACCGGTCAGAAAGGGTCGCTCGCGCACATAATCCAGAAACCCAGGTGCGTCAACGCGCAACCAGGGGCCTGTTTCTTCAAGAGACACAAGAACAGCCTCGTCGTCGTCCGTGTCCTGTCCAATCTGATCTTCCGTCCGCAGTCGAATGGCGAGCTCGCCTGCTCCGACGTCGGCCGCCGACAGTGTAAACGAAGCGCGGCCCCTCGCGTCGGGTGACAGGACCTCGACGGGTCGCCCGTTGACGATCAGGGTTACAGGTCCCGCATCGGGAGGAGACACGACAACTCCGTCGATTCTTCCGAAGTGGCTGCTGCCGGTTTCAGGAAGCAACACGGCCGGTCGCTCGATTTCGTTCAACGCCGGGATGGTCACCGTACGCGACGCGTAGCTCAGGTTTCCGGCCTGATCGTCTGCTTCGACGATAATCGCGTAGCGCCCCGGTTCCACGGATCGCGTGTCTATGGCGTAGACGAAGGGGCCACACTCGTAGAACTCGGTCAGTTCTTCCGCCGGGCTTCCTGCGTCGACATTCTGCAGGAAGATTCGTACGGAACGAATATTACAGTCCGCAATACGGCCGTCGACCAGAAGCGTTGTTCCGGCACGCTCCCCGTCGGCTGGCGACTGCAGCTCGATGCCGGGAGGTGTATTGTCTATGTTGATGATGGTCGCACGTATTCCGACGTCTCCCGCTGTGTCGTACGCGCGAACGAGCACCGAGTGCGTCGCGTCGTCGAGCAGTGACGAATCTACTGCGAGTGACCATTCCTCGGTTCCGTGCGCCCGGCGAAAACTCGCCCCGCTGTCTACGCTTACCCACACCGACTCGATTCCGTTCGGATCTTCGGCGGTACCGCGCAGTACGACCTCGCCTCGTTCAAAGCTCTCTATATCCGGATGCGTCAGTGCTACCACCGGCTCGCTTCGCGAAACTACGATGCGGCGGGTAATCGCTTCGCTCGGGGTCCCGCCGATGTCGAACCCGGTGATCTCCACAGAATACTCGCCGTCAGGATACGCCGATAGATCCAGTGCGACATCGAACAGTCCGTCGGTCGGTATGCGTCGCGGGTCTGAGCCGTTCAGGGATATTTCGATCGCCTCGGGCCGATCGTCGTCGAGCAGCACTCCAGCAACCCGGAGGGTCTCGCGCACGGCGTCGCCGTCCTGGGGAACCTGCACGAGCAGCTCGGGAATGTCTGCGGCTTCGTCTGTGGTAAGCGTAAACGACTGCTCGCCGGTGATACCCGCATGCGTCTCTACGCGAAAGCGTACGGTACGCGCATTGTCAGTAACGGCGACCTGCTGCGACAGGAGCGCGTCCACAGGCAGCGTAATCCACTCGTCGGAGTCCGGAGCCTGGAACGAAACTGCCGATATCGACTGCAGGTTCCCGATACGTGCGATGACGGATATCTGTCCGTTTACCACGTCGTCGTCTCCCGGAGTCAGAAGCTGTATCCCGGGCACCTGACGATCGACGACAAAGGGAACACGCCGGACCGCGACGGCTCCCTCGTCGCTTGTCGCCTCGATTTCCAGGTAGGCCCGCCCATCGGCAGCCGGAAGAACGGGAGACAGCCGATGCGGTGTTTCGGAGGAAACGCTCCACGCGCCTTCGGTCTCGCCGATGACGACGCGGCTTCTGAGTTGCACAATGTCTGCAACAGAGTCTATTGCGACGTCGCGCGGTTCGAACTCCGCAAGTCTGCGGTTCACCAGATCATCCGGAAGTCCAATCCCGGGAAGCCGTGCGCTTTCGACGCGCGTTGGCCATTCCGCATTCCTTCGCGTGTCGCGCTCCCGCAATACAGCTGTGCGGATGCTTGCCTGTTCCTCGCGTTCCGGGGGAAGCTGCGCGTAGAAGCCTGCGATCTCCACGCTTCGATCGCGTTCGTTGACAAAGCGAATACGGAAGTCAACGAGGCCGGGATCGTTGGAACGCGGAAGCGAAACGGCAAAACTCCCGTCGGCTGCAATGTTCACGGTCGAGCTTCGTTCGCCAATGGTTACGTTCAGCCTGCCGCGTGCGACGCCGCCCACAAACCCGACAAGCTGCGCCGCTTCGCGAGCCTCGAGCGCGAATCCCGCGGCGTACACGTCTTCCTGTTCGCCGCGTACAACGCGCGAGAGGGTAATGTCCGGTAGCGGTGTTGCAACGTCGAAACGAACGCGCTGCTCCGTTCCCCGGACGCCGTGACGGTCTATTGCAAAATAGCGTATTTCGTGCCGACCCGGCGACAGGTCGGGCAGGGGTACAAAGAACGACTGCGTCGCGGGCACACGTCGCTGTTCTCCGCCATTCAGCGTATACACAAGTTCTACTGGTCCATCATCATCCTCGACATGTCCGGCAAAATACGGCTGCTCGATCATTTCACCTTCTCGCGGGTGTACACGATGCACCACAGGCTCGTCACCAGCCGGATCGAGCGGCATGCGAACGCGTTCGGTACGTTCATTCCCGGCAACGTCACGCACGGTAAAATCGGCTGTGAGACGACCCCGGCTTCCCGGCTCGAGATCGACTGCCAGCGACCAGAAGGGGTCGCCGGGAGTAAGCGGAATCTCGCCGGACTGACCAGTACTGAGGCTGTAGCGAAGCGATTCGACACCGACTTCGTCGAAGACGCGCCCCGCCGCACGGAACTGCGCGTCGATGCGGTCGTCGTCAGTCGGGTAGATAATCTCGATGTCGGGAGGCTCGGTATCGACGAAAAAGAGCAGTGGTGTCGAGCCGACCCGGCCGGTCAGATCGGTCGCGACAAGGTTCCAGACCTGCGCACCCTGATCCATGTCGCGCGGGTC
>SKKC01000222.1 GCA_007121695.1 Spirochaetales bacterium
GTCGAGTCGGGTGACCATCAAGATTTCCGATCCCTTCGGCATGGCAAATCCACTGTTCCGGGGGCAGGGAGACGGCGAGACGACACGAAGGTCGGTCGCTGCGGCTTTACCCGAGGGCTGGATCCTGCAGGACTGGTTTGAAATTGAGCGGTCCCAGTACATGAGCTTTGTCGCGACACGAAATCTGCTTATTTTCGTCATGTTCATTATTGTGTGCGTCGCGGGTGTAGACATTGCCTCGACTCTGGCGACGCTCAGTATCGAGAAGCGGGAAGAGCTGGCCGTTCTCAAGAGTATTGGAGCGTCGCCCGCGGATATTCGACTGATCTTCATGTCCGCCGGGTTTCTCATCGGATCAATCGGGACGCTGCTCGGCATCGTCTTCGGTCTTGCGCTGGCGGTGCACATAAACGAACTGCTTCTGGGGCTTGAGTTTCTCATTGGTTTTTTTACACGGGTGCTCGATGTCGTTCTGGCGCCGCTCGGGATTAATCCCATCGGAACGGTAGACATCATATCCAGTGAGTTTTACCTTGAAGAAATACCGATACGGATAAACGCTGTCGCGACGGTCGCGGCGGGGGCGCTTGCCGTAACGCTCGCGACCGTGTCGTCGGTTATTCCGGCCCGTCGGGCGTCAGGGATACGGCCACTTGAAATACTCAGAAAACACTGACGGGATGATCTTTTTCCCGTGAGTGAGGTACACTCAGGACAATGCAGAGTACATGTCAGCAATGTGGACAAAACGAAGGTCTCGTACACGTTTCAGTAGCGGCCGGTGAATCACGCGAGACGTATTCACTGTGCGCTTCCTGTGCGCAGAAATTCGGAATCCATATGAACCAGCAGCATTCTCCGGCGGTCAACGATCTGTATCAATCGCTGCTTCCCGGGTCAAACCGATTGCGTCGGAGAATGGATGAAAGCCGGTGCCGGCAGTGCGGCACGAGTTTCGGTGACATCCGTCGAACCGGACAGGTCGGGTGCCCGTCGTGCTACGGCATCTTCGCCAGAGGTATCCGACAGCTTCTTCGGGTTGGCGACTCCCACGTCGGATACACCGGCAGGTTGCCGGGACGCGTCGACGCTTTGCGTCGTATTTTTGTGACGCGTGAACACCTGCGTGAGCAGCTGCAGGAAGCGGTCAGAGACGAAGACTTCGAGTCGGCGGCGCGTATACGGGAAGAGATACGCCGAATAGAGCGGGACTCGGGCGGCACGCATCATGAATAGACAGGTATTTCTCGATCGGTCCTGGTATTCAGAGGCTGGTCCGGACGACGATGTCGTTATTTCCACTCGGGTGCGTCTTGCCCGAAACCTGGCTGGATTGTCATTTCCGGATCGCATGAATGAATCGGAGCTCACGGAGCTGCGTATTCGCATTGTCCCATTGATTGCCGACGTACTGGCGAAGCCGCTGTTTCGCCATATCGATATCGCAACGGCCCGGTCTGACGAACTGACCTTCCTGATCGAGCGCAACCTGTATCCTCGCGACATGTCCGGCAGGTCTCCGTTGATGCTGTGCGTCCGGAACGATCAGAAGATTACCGCTCTGGTGAACGGAATTGACCACATCCACGTCACCGGGTTCCGCACCGGGCTGCGCGCGCAGGAAGCACTGGCAGAAGTTCGTGGCATAGAGGAGCAGCTTGATACGGTGCTCCGTTTCGCGGTGGACATGAATTTCGGATTCCTGACGAGCGAGATCAGTTCCTGTGGTACCGGCATGCGGTGCGGGACTCTGGTGCATCTGCCCGGACTGACAGAGTCTGATTCGCTGCAAAATGTATTCACGAAGGTGCAGGCGTCCGGCTTTCGGGTGAAGCGGTTTGCTTCATCGACAGATGACAGTCTCGGCTCCGTGTACCAGATCTCCGACGGCGGGCAGTTCGGAAAAAGCGAAGAAACGGTGATTCGTGAACTGGAGGCGGTCGTAGGCGAAGTGGTTCAGTCCGAGCGGGAAAGCAGGGTCGCACGTCTGGAACAGGACGGATCGTTATTCCGCTCGCAGGTCTACGAGGCGCAACAGATGCTGCAGACGGTGCAGACACTTGATACCGAAGCTGCACTGAAAACAGTTCTATGGCTTCGAGCCGGAGCGGCAACCGGCTTGATCGAAGGAACGAACGTAGAGGACTTTACGTCGTTGTTGTTCGAGGTACAGAAAAACCATATATTACGAGTAATGGAATCGGCAAAGAGCGGTGGGAGCGGATCATCGGGGGGCGTATCCGGAATCACCGATAGCATGGTCGCTGCGCACCGGGCTGACATGGTACGCAGGGTGCTATAGGACAGGAACGGGAGGTCAGACCAGCCTCCACGCTTGCACAGACGAGCATCAATCAGACGAATGAATATTGCGGCAGGTAGACCGGAATAGTCATGAAAGGGAGCAGAACGCTATGTTCAAAGGACTTACGCAGCGAGCACAGAAGGTACTTACCATACTTGCTCAAGATGAGGCGAAACGCTTCCACTCGGATCAGTTACTGCCGGAACACATAGTTCTTGCGTTGCTGAAAGAGGGCGGCGGACTTGGCTACAAGGCATTGCAGAAGTGCATCGTCGACCCTGCGAAAATGCAGATAGAACTTGAAAAATCAATCCCCCGAAAAAAGAGCGGGTTTATTCTCGGCGACGTACCTCCGTCACCTCGTGGAAAGAAAGTGCTGGAGGACTCTGCTGAAGAGGCTCGCCTTCTTGGTCACGAGTA
>SKKC01000197.1 GCA_007121695.1 Spirochaetales bacterium
CGATGGTCGTTATCGCTTCGATGATCGGAGCTGGCGGTCTCGGCGGTGAAGTCTGGCGCGCGATTCAGCGGTTGCGTCCCGGCGACGGGTTCGCCGCAGGACTTGCGGTTGTTATTCTCGCCATGATTCTTGACCGTGTTACGCAGAAAATCGCGGTTCGGGAGCGAAAAGCGAGTTAATTGGTCCGTATTGTTTGCCAAATGTCTTTCGAATGAAGATATTTGGACGTGAAAATGTAGAGGATTCCGGGAGACTGTGCGTTGCAGAATCTTCCGGAATATAACCACACAAAGCCATATTTAGGAGGCTTTTATGAATTACATGACAAAGATGATGCGCAGCATCATGCTTGTTGGGCTCGTTCTGGTATTTGTAACCGGAATGGCATTCGCCGGTGGGGCTGGAGAAGCTGCTGCTGACGATCTGGGTACTGTTCGCGTCGGGTACGTCGAATGGGACCGCGAACCTGCACACACCTTCCTGCTCGCAGAGATGCTCGAGCGGATCGGGTTTCAGGTAGACGTGCTTTCTCTTGCGAACCCCGCGATGTGGGAAGCAATTGCGACCGGTGACATCGATGCACACGTATCGGCATGGCTCCCTGCCACCCACGCAGCGTTCTGGGAAGAACACGGTGACATTCTTGTCGACCTTGGTCCTCACTTTACCGGTGCAGGCCTCGGGCTCGTCGTTCCGACCTATCTGACCGACATTAACAGCATTGGCGACCTCGTCGCGAATGCCGACATGTTCGACAACACGATTACCGGTATCGACCCCGGTGCGGGCATGATGTCGCAGACGGAAAATGCGATTGACAGCGACACGACCGGTCTTGGCGTATTTGAGCTGACCGAAGGTAGCGACGCGAGCATGATGGGTGCCCTGAGCGATGCGATTTCACGCGAAGAGCCGATTGTTGTGACCGGGTGGGACCCCCACATCAAGTTTGCACGCTTCGATCTCAAGATCCTCGAAGATCCTGACGGGATCTTTGGCGACGAAGAGACCATTAACACCATTGTCCGCCAGGGACTGGAAGAAGAAAACCCGATGGCATTCCGCTTCTTTAGCGAGACGGACTGGTTTGCCGTACACGAGCCGATCAACGAGATCATGGTTCGAGCGGCCGACGGTCTTCGCATGGAAGTTGCCGCAGAGCAGGTTGTCGACGAATACTTCGACATGATCAATGCTGCGCTTCCGAGCGACATGCAGATGCAGTAAAAACCAGTGTTCGGCAGGTAATAACCTGACCGGATACAAAAAAAGCCGTCCTGAATGGGCGGCTTTTTTTGTGTTTTATTATTGAGCCTGTCGCGGGAAAGGTATAGTCAGGGTACTACGCCCCATACACCAGCGCTGCGATAGCAAACACATCGACAATCCAGAGCATGGGAGTAATTTCCTTCGGCTTTCCGACCAGAACCTTAATGACCGTGTACGATAGAAATCCCCATACGATTCCCTGGGTAATATTGTACGTAAGTGGTATAAGAATCAGCGCGAGAAACGCAGGAATGCTCTCTTCGAAGTTTCCCCAGTCTATGCTGAGGACGGGCTTGATCATGAATATACCAACCAGGACAACGACCGGAGCGACTGCGACCTGGGGTACAAACTGAATCAGCGGACTCAGGAAGAGGAAGGGCAGAAACAGAAGACCCGCAACCACAGCGGTCAGTCCGCTCCGGCCACCTTCCTCGACGCCTGCTGCGCTTTCTATGTAGGTCGTACCGCTTGAGGTCCCGAACAGACCGCTGAGCGTCGTGGAAACAGCGTCGACAAAAAGTGCTTTTCCGACGTTTCGGGGTTGCCCGGTCTTTTCGTCCGTAAAACCTCCGACTTCAGACACACCTACAAAGGTCGATATGCTGTCGAACATATCGGTAAAGAGCAGGGTGAAAATCGGAAGAATCATACCGGCTGTCAGGGCGCCTGCGAGATCGAGTTGCAGGAATACCGCAAGGCTCGGTAGCGCGAATGCACGGGTCGGGACGGTTACGAATGCCTCGCCTCCACCGGCTGCAAGCACGAGGCTCGTGACAATCGCGAGGACGCTTGTTCCCACAATACCGATGATGAGCGCACCCGGAATCTTCTTGATGACCATCCAGCTTGTCGCGAACAGACCGACTGCGAAAATAATAACCTGGGGGCTCAAGCCGCCGAATTCGACGAGGGTTGCCGGACTTCCGGTAATGAACCCGGCCCACTGAAACCCGATGAACGCGAGGAAGAGTCCGATACCGGAGGCAACGGCAAATCTGAGACTCCGTGGTATCGCGGCGACGATCATTTCCCGAACCCGGAACACCGACAGCAGGATAAACACGATACCGGAAATAAATACCGCTCCGAGTGCCGTTTCCCAGGTCATGCCTTCTATCCCGAGCACAATGTTGTACGTGAAGAAAGCGTTAATCCCCATGCCGGGCGCAAGGGCAAAGGGCAGATTCGCGGTCAGCCCCATGAGAATGGAACTGAGCGCGCTTACCATTATGGTAGCGAATACCACGCCTTCTACCGGCATACCCGACGCGCTCAGAATAGCGGGGTTCACAACAATTATGTATGCCATCGTGAGAAATGTGGCAAAACCTGCACGGACTTCCGTCTTTACGTCGGTTCCGAGCTCGGACAACGTGAAAAATTGCTTCATACAAGCGTCTCCCTTCAAAGTTTGCCCCTTTATAAACGATTCA
>SKKC01000052.1 GCA_007121695.1 Spirochaetales bacterium
AGTTCATGAGCATGGCGGCCCTGATACTCGGCATAGGTGTAGCTGTCGTATTTTCGGGACAGACCGCAATACTGATAGATGAGTATCTGGAAGCCCAGGCGTGGAGTCAGGTTATTGCCTTCCTTGCTCTGTTCGTACTCGTATACCTCTTTGTCAAAATCTTCGAGTCGGCGCTGAACAGGATCGTAGAGCGCATAAATCTCGCGAATCTCGATCACGCGCTTGGCTTCTTTCTTGGTGTGGCAGAAGGACTGTTTCTGGTATTCGTGCTCCTGCTCGTACTCCAGATTCAGCCCTTCGTGAACCCTGACCCGATTGTGCAATCAAGCGTGTTCGCCGAGGCGCTGTTGCCATTTCTGCCCTATGCGTCGAGATTTCTGGGGGTCTGAGTGTTCGAGAATATTATCGGCCGGGAAAAAACAGTCGAGGCGCTCACACGACAGGTGCGAAGTAATACGCTACCCAATACGCTTATGCTGCACGGGCCGGAGTACGCCGGTAAACTTACGATCGCTCTGGAACTGTCGCGCGCTCTTACCTGTCGCGAAGACGCCCGCTGGAACTGCAGCTGTCGCTCCTGTCGTCTGCACAGAGAGCTGTTGCATCCATCGGTGCAACTCGTCGGAAGCAGATATTTCGCTCAGGAAATCCTTGCGTCGGCTGAAACGGTCAAGCGCTCGGATACACCGGCATCTGCGTATCTGTTCGTGCGCGCTGTGCGGAAAATGCTGCGACGGCTCGACACGGTGCAGTGGGAAGATGAAGACAAACGTATACAGAAAGCTCTCTCGAATCTGACAGAGACCGAAGAGGCGCTTGAGCCGTTTACTGCCAGCCTGCGCGAGGGGATTTCGATTCCAGACTCAGATGCACGAGTGACGGCGACAGACAGGGTGGTGAAGGCCGCGCTGAAGACTATTGCATCGCTGCCGGGTGAGCTTGTACCGGTCGCAGTAATCCGGAACCTGCAGAAATGGGTTCACAATACGACCGACGACTCGCGCATAATAATAGTCGAGAACGTCGACCGCCTCGGGGAGGCAGCACGAAACGCGTTGCTGAAGGTTCTGGAAGAACCCCCTTCCGACGCGTACTTTGTTCTGACGACAGCCCGGAAAGGAGCGGTTATTCCAACCATACGCTCCCGCGCCCGATCGTATGATCTGTCTGAACGAAGGCAGGCAGACGTTGACACGGTGATTCACAGAATATTCAAGGGCCCCGAACACAGCGCCGGTGGAATACGGGAGTGGTTTCTCGAGCACGAGTACCCTGGAACGGGAAGCCTGCGGGCACACGCGGAGTATTTTATTGCCCACGTGCTCGACCCGGACGCGCACCGATCAGAGGAACCCGCTCACGAGCGCGTGAGAGCCGCGCTGGAGGGCGTTCCCGAGCGTGAGGGCTACAGGCATTTCCTGCAGGAGTTACTCGGTCTGTGCCGTGCCATACTTCGCGAGGAAGAGCGACGCAATCGTTTTTCGCTTTCAATTGAACACCTTCAGAGGTGGAAAGATACGATTCATTCGCACTACGTTCGAGCGGATACCCTGAATATTTCCACCTCGCTCCTGCTCGAAAGTTTGTATATTGAGATGAGAGACGCCGGGCATGCCTACCGGCACCATTCCTGAGGTTTTCGTGAATGAGACGCTTCGTAGAACGCGCACTGCATAAACTCTCAAAACTCGACCTCGATCAGATACGAAACATTCTGGCTGATCTCGCGCTTGAAAACGAGCGCCTGGAGGTAGTACTCGATTCGATGAACGAAGGTGTATTCGTCGTCGATACCGAAGGGGTGCTGCTGCTGAATAACAAGGCCGGTGAACGGCTGCTCCCCCTGCACTCGTCGGAAGGCGAAAACACCAGGATCTGGAATGTGATCGATGATGAACACATTGCACCGTTTGTGGAGCGTACCATCCTCGATCAGGATTCGGTCCGAGACCGGGAGTTTACGCTCGAGTCTTCCGGTAGCGTCCGGGTGCTATCGATTAGCGTGCTTCCGCTGGTGCAAAACGGCAGGATAGAGGGCACCCTGCTGCACATTGAGGACATATCCGAGCGGCGCGCCAAGGAAGCCCGCTTGCGGCGGGCTGAGAGTCTTGCGAGCCTCACGACACTCGCGGCGGGGGTTGCCCACGAGATCAAGAACCCGCTTGGTTCCATCGGCATACATTTGCAGCTGGTGAACAAGGTGCTCGATCGATCTTCGAGCGCGGAATCTGAAAGTCTTCGCGAGTACCTCGACATTATTGCGGAGGAAGTGGAACGTCTGAATGGAATTGTCGTCGATTTTCTGTTCGCCGTTCGGCCCATGGATATACAGCTGCAGGATTCTGATCTGAACAGTCTCATAGAAGACATGGTCGAGTTCGTTCGGTACGAACTGCAGGAAGCGGATATTCGTCTGACTCTTGATCTTGACGAGCGCATGCCGTCGCTCAGGCTCGACGAAAAGTATTTCAAGCAGGTGCTCATTAACCTGATCAAGAATGCCATTCACGCCATGCCGGAGGGGGGTGAACTGCGGGTCGCGTCGGAGCGACGCGGGGACGAGGTACTTCTTCGCGTTTCAGACACGGGTGTGGGCATGAACGATGAAGTCATTCACAAGATTTTCGAACCCTATTATACCACGCGTGACAACGGGTCCGGGATTGGTCTGACGCTGGTGTATAAAATCATCCGGGAACACATGGGAGATATCGCGGTCATGTCGGAGGAAGGAAAGGGCTCTACCTTTACCGTCAGTCTGCCGGTGCCCCAGCGGGAACAGCACCTTATCGGATGGAACGGGGAGCAATCATGAAGTTCAATATTCTGGTTGTAGACGACGAGAAAAACATTCGTGAAGGTCTCGGAAAGGCGCTGCACATGGACGGCTACGACGTCACTCTTGCCGAGGACGGTGTCGATGCATACGCGAAAATGGAAGACGAGGAAATCGATCTGGTGATTGCTGACCTGCGTATGCCACGAATGTCAGGCGAGGAACTACTGAAACGTGTGGTCGATTCGTACCCGACCGTACCGGTCATTATTCTCACCGGCCACGGAACCATAGAGACCGCAGTGCAGGCGATGAGAGCCGGTGCATTCGATTTCCTCACCAAGCCAGTTAATCTCGATCGTCTGGGTCTCCTGGTAAAACGTGCGCTTAGCACCAGGGAGCTCGTGCTCCAGCACAGACAGATGCAGCAGGAGCTCGACAAGCGACGCGATTTCTCGAATATTCTCGGAAACAGTGTCGAGATGCGCCGCATCCTCGATAAGGTTCGGCAGGTTGCGCCTACGCGGGCATCGGTGCTCATTACCGGTGAAAGCGGCGTCGGAAAAGAGCTCATTGCCGACGCAATCCATAACCTGAGCGGACGAAAGGATAGACCATTCATTAAGGTGCACTGCGCTGCCCTGAGCGAGTCGCTGCTCGAAAGCGAACTGTTTGGCCACGAGAAGGGCGCCTTCACCGGTGCAGTCAGCCGCAAGCGGGGTCGTTTCGAACTGTCCAACACGGGCTCGATCTTTCTCGACGAAATAGGAGAGATCGATCAGAGCGTGCAGATAAAGATTCTTCGGGTTCTGCAGGAGAAAAAGTTCGAACGGGTAGGTGGCGAAGAAACCATGGAGGTCGACACCAGGGTAATTACGGCTACCAACAGAGACCTGAAACACGAGATTGAGGTGGGAAATTTTCGGGAAGATCTGTACTATCGACTGAACGTCGTGAATATTCATGTTCCACCGCTGCGAGAACGCAAGGAAGACATTCCTCTGCTCGCTGCGGCCTTTGTCAGGGAGTTTGCGGAGGAAAACGGCAAACCTGTCGAAGGCATAGATCAGCGGGCTCGTGCGGCCTTGTACTCGTATCCCTGGCCTGGAAACGTGCGGGAACTTCGAAACTGCCTCGAAAGCGCGGTAGTCATGAGCAAGGGGCAGATATTGACTGTGGACGATCTGCCGCCGGGTATACATCAGTCAGACCGGAGCAGCACCATACGAGTTGAGATCGGCTCTACACTCGCACAGGCCGAGCGCGAAGTCATTCGTGGTACGCTCCATAACCAGAATGGGAACAAAAGCAGGACCGCCGAGATTCTTGGCATCGGCCGCAAGACGCTTCACCGGAAGATAAAGGAATACAACCTCGAAGAGTAGCTGCCCGTTACTGAGAGTGGCGGATTTTGTGGAGATGCAGAAAACCTGCGATCGCAATTATCCACACCGCTACTACCGAGCCTGCTGCAGCCGCAGGAGCTAGTGTGACCCATGCCAGTGCCGCGGCGCCGGCAACAGTGCCGCCACCGCAGACGAGAAAAAGAATTTTCCAGGTGCTGAACTTCAGATCGAGTAACTTGTGATGGAGATGCTCCCGATCCGGTCGGTAAATTGGTACTCCTTTTCGAAGCCGTCTTAGAATTGCTGCGGCAGTGTCTATGACCGGGATCATAAGCAGTGTTACCGTCGGTACGAGGCCCATCTGGCCGTAGTCACTGCTGCCGCCGAACAGCGGCAATACTGCAAGAAGAAAACCGAGGCTGGTGCTTCCTGAATCGCCCATGAAAATCTTTGCTGGAGGCACATTGAACACCAGGAAGCCGAGCAGGCTTCCAGCGAGAATCAGTGCGAGCATTCCCACGAGCTGGTTTCCGAGAGCGAATGCAATGGCCGACAGAAAAAGCGACGCGACAAGGCTTGTACTGCCTGCAAGGCCGTCCATGCCGTCTATGAAGTTCATAGCATTCACCAGACCGACGATCCACAGTACGGTCAACGGGTATCCGAGCAGACCGAATCCGAGCGTACCCAGTCCTGGGACAGACAGCCCGGTGATTCTGAACGTACTGAACGACACAAGAAGACCGGCGGCAATTTGCGCAAGAAGTTTGACGATAGCACGAAGGTTCCGGAAATCATCGACTATGCCAATGCCGAAAATGATACAGAGGCCCGCGTACACCGGACCCAGCTCTCGCACCATTGCCGAAGCCATGCCACTATCGGATACCTGCGGAGAGGTCGCAATCCAGATCATGCCTCCAACGGATGCGAGTAGAAACGAGACAACTATACCGATGCCACCGATGCGTGGCGTGTCTTCGGTATGAATTTTTCGATGATCGTTCTGGTCGTACCATTGAAATGTGTGAGACAACCGAAGTATCACCGGTGTCAGGAGAAGATTGACTGTAAGCGCTGCGATCGCAGCAAGCGCGATAATTCCTGTTGTTCCTGTCAGCACGATTCTTACCTGAATGCACCTCCGATCAGGAGGGAGCTTCTCCGTTCTCGTAATACCGGCGGATACGCTGGAACGAACTGTTGACCCGCTGGGTAATCTCGGTGGCGATTCGCTGTTTGTCAGGATTCGCCGCGTGTCGGTCGGGATGGTATGTTACCATGAGCTTCCTGTGCGCGGCACGAGCCTTCTCGAGCGTCGCGCCGAAGGGGAGATCGAGATTCGCGAAATCTTTCCTGAGCGACTCCGGAACCCCCAGCGGGGACTGTGTACGGCCGTATCCGGGTGATGTTCCGCGAAAACGGGTGCCCGAGGCTGACGTTTCCGCACCGCTCATGTAGTTTTCCAGCTCTTCAAATGCGTCACGGAGGTCTTCGTCCGAGGTATAGCTGAATGAATCAGCCGAAGAACCTCCCATGGAGCGGAGCATGTCCGTCAGCCTGTCGAAAATTTTGTCCACTAAAGTATCTCCGGAGGAATTTCTCTCAGTGCTATCGAGTGTACTTCCTTCAGCCGAAAACTTCTATCCCTAATTGAAGAACTCGGCGTGAAGTCGGGATACGGTATCCGAAACCTGCCTCGAAGGGACGACGAGCGATAGATTTACGTCCGAGTTACCGAGGCTTACCATTCGGATCGGAATACCCGCGAGTACGCCGAAGACACGCGCGACGGTACGGGAATCTTTCCAGATGTCCTGCCCGACCAGGCTGATAATCGCCTGTTTCTGTTCGATCTCAACCCGGCCGAGTGTGCCGAGTTCCTGCCGGAGGTCAGATAGATCCCGCTCGTCGTCCACGCTCATGCTGACGCTGACTTCGCTGGTCGTAACCAGGTCTACGCTGATCCTGTGCCGGTCAAAGACGGCGAAAATCTGCGCGAGAAACCCGTATGCATTCAGCATTCGGGAACTGTGTATCGTCACAACCGAGATATCCGCCTTCGTCGCGAGTGCTCGCACGCCTGGAGTGCTCGTGTCACGGCTGATGCGGGTCCCCGCGCCCTCGGGGCGGTTGGTATTCCGGACGTATACGGGAATGTTTCGGTCAACCGCGGGCTGAATCGTGGATGGGTGCACCACGCGGGCACCGAAGAAGGCGAGCTCCGCCGCCTCTGCGTAGCTCATGTGCGATACTGTTCGTGCAGTCGGAACAAGCCGGGGATCGGTAGTCATGATACCGTCCACGTCCGTCCAGATTTCTATCCGGGACGCGTGCAGGGCCGCTCCAATGAGGGCGGCCGAGTAGTCGCTTCCGCCTCGACCGAGTGTACTCGTAACCCCGGAACGTGTCCGGCCGATGAAACCCTGCGCGATTGTGAGCGTAGCGTTTGCATCGTTCAGGTGCGCCTGTATCGCGCTGTAGGTTGCATCGATGTCAACCGAAGCCTGCGTGAAGTGCTCGTCCGTGAGCATAAAGTCCCGGCTGTCCACCAGCCTGGTGTTGATACCCCTGTCCATGGCCCGCGCGGCAATAATTCTCGTCGACAGAAGCTCCCCAAAGGCCAGGATCGCGTCCTGAGTCCGGCGTGAGCACTCCTGAATAAGCGAGATTCCGGTTGCCAGAGACTCGATTTCCCGCAGGGATGTCTCGAGGTCCCGAAGGCATGCCTCCCGTATGGATGTATCGTCGATCGCGCCGGCAGCATTCAGATGGGTTTCGCGAATGACGCGAACGCTCTCGTTCGTAGCGTCCCGACTGCCGCGAGCAGCCGACCGGGTGATATCGAGGAGATGATCTGTGGTATCTCCCATGGCCGAGCTCACAAGAACAGGGTGTTCCGGCAGTGCTGCCTCTGCAATCGTCAGTGCCCGATCGATTTTTTCGATCGATGCGACCGAGGTGCCGCCAAATTTCAGTACCACCATGGCTCAGCCGCCGTGTTCAATGTAGCCGAGCGCATGTGCCATCTCTGCGTTCAGGATGGCGGCGCCAGCTGCCCCGCGAACGGTGTTATGTCCGAGAATTACCATGCGATAATCGAATACCGGGCACGGCCTGATCCGGCCGACCCATGTCACCATGCCGTTTTCCCGGTATACGTCAGATCGGGGTTGCGGGCGATCAGGTTCTTCGAGCACCTGTACAGGATGGGCAGGAGCGCTTGGCAGGCGATATTCCTGCGGTGGTCCGGTGAACTCGCGCAACACGCGTTTCAACTCGTCGACACCCGGGCTGCGCTCAAAGCGTATGCTGACGGTTTCGGTATGTCCGTCAGCGACAGGCACCCGGGTACACTGCGCCGAGACCCGAAATCCAGCCGGAGTAACCGTTCTCCCGTCGCAGCTCCCGAGAATCTTCGCAGCTTCGGTTTCCAGTTTGTCTTCCTCGTCCGGAATGTACGGAACGATATTTCCGAGTATGTCCATACTTGGGACACCCGGATATCCGGCCCCGCTGACCGCCTGCAGCGTGGTAACCTGCACGTCGGTTATGCCGAAGGCCCGATGCAGCGGGGCAAGGACCATGGCGAGGAACATTGTTGAGCAGTTCGAGTTTGTAATGATGCCGCCCGAGTATGGCTGTGTTTTCAGTAGCTGAAGATGGTCGGCATTCACTTCAGGTATGACAAGCGGAACGTCTGAATCCATACGGTGATTCTTCGCGTTACTGATCACAAGCTTTCCGGCTGTGGCATAGGCAGTCTCGACCTCGCTCGCGACCGACGAGTCGAGACCCGAAAACAGAACCGGTGATTCAAGTGTATCGTCGGTGCCTTTCAGGACCATGCGCGACACCGTCGACGGCATCGCGACCGGTTCGTGCCACTGCACCGCTTCGGCGTACGATTTTCCCCTGTTGCGGGGTGAAGCCACCAGTTCGTGAACACGAAAGAGTGGATGCCCGTCCAGAAGACGGATAAACTTCTGACCAACTGTGCCGGTAGCACCGAGTACCGCGACCGGGATATGTTCTGATTTTACCATGATGGGCCAAAGCATACTCCATGTGCACGGTTTATTTCGAGAGGTTTTTTACGGATGCACGCCATAGAGCGCCTGGGATTACACATAATCGAACAGATGCAGCGGGAAATTGCCGAGTCCGGCGAAAACGAAGTGCTTTTTGCCGGCCTGGTGGATGAGTCCGGCGTTGTGAGTGAGGTGAGCGTTATCGCCCGGGGTAATCTGACGGCGGTACCCGCACCGTTCGAGGGAATGACCCACGGCCAGGTTGTCATACACAACCATCCATCGGGCAACCTCCGGCCGAGCGACGCGGACCTGGCCATAGCTGCCGAGCTGTCTGCACGAGGCGTTGGAAGCTACATCGTCGACAATGCGGTACAACGGATCTACGCCGTGGTCGAAGCGATGCCGCCAAAAGAGCGCCACCTCATGGACGCCGATCAGCTTGCCGATGTTCTTCGCCCGGGTGGGCGCGCCGAAAAGCTGCTCGATGCATTCGAATCACGCAGCGAGCAGGTATCCATGCTCGAACTTGTCGCACAAGGTTTCAACGAAGACACACATGTAATCTGCGAAGCAGGAACCGGAGTCGGCAAGAGTTTTGCGTATCTCATTCCGGCGATACGCTGGGCAGCCGACAACGACGAACGGGTCGTTATCTCCACGGCAACGATTACCCTGCAGCATCAGCTTGTGGAGAAGGACATCCCCGCTGTACAGCGGATGTTAGGCACATCGGTTCCCGTCGTAATCGTCAAAGGGCGAGGTAACTACCTCTGCGAGACCCGTCTCGATGAAGCGCATCGTGAGCAGACTGAACTGTTTGACACTGTCTCCGAAGAACTGAACGCATTGCGCTCGTGGGCATCCGAGACAACAACCGGAGTCAGAAGCGATCTGACATTTCAGGTAGAGCCGGATGTCTGGAGTCAGGTCAATGCAGACGGCGACAGCTGCGCGCCGCTTCGCTGCAGAAACAACGACTGTTTTCTGGTGCAGGCGCGCAGGCAGGCCGCAGACGCCCGCATACTTGTCGTGAACCACCATCTGCTGTTCAGTGACCTGAATCTTCGCGTCCTGGGCATCGGATATGATGCCACGGCCGTTCTTCCACCGTTTCCACGACTGGTCATAGACGAGGCGCACACGGTCGAGCGAATCGCGACGGCCTACTTCTCGGACGAGTTCTTCCGTTACGGTTTGTCGAAGGTGCTCCGGCAGCTCTACCGATCGCAGGGTTCCCGGCAGACCGGCCTGCTGTTCCGGGTCGCCGAAGAAAGTGGAGATGATACTCTCACCGGGGACGCTGTTTCACGCATACAGCACGTTGAGACCGCCATGAAGCATCTTGACACCTCGTCCGCCGAGCTGCTTGAAACCGCAGAGTCGTTTCGGCTGATTGACTTGCCGGAATCGCGTGTGCAACAGGCTGTGATTGAACCCGTGAAACGTGTGCAGGCCGAACTCATTCAACTCTGTGATCGTGTTGCGCGCGCGCTGGCACTGATCGAAGACGACGATAGCGATGTCCTTGTCGACGGTCGTGGAGTAGTGAGACGCCTCGAGCGGTTCGCAGCTGTGTGCCGACGCATTACCGATTTTCGGGACGAGATGGATACTGTCGTGTGCTACGGCGAGCGGCTGAAAGGACGTCACGGAGACAGTTGTCTGAGGCTTGTCTGCGCTCCGCTTCATATTGGCGACATGATGCGGGAAGCCGTATACGAGCCGCTGAAAACAGTCGTGTGCACAAGCGCCACGCTCTCGGTCGGCAAGACCTTCGATTTCTGGAAGGCGCGAACGGGCTTTGACAGAATCGACCGTGTTGTCCTGGAAGACCGATTCGAATCTCCCTTCGACTACGCGACCAGGGTGCTTCTTGGAGTACCGACCGATGCACCCGATCCCGGATCGAGCGACTATATTCCCTTCGTTGGCGATTTCACGAAACGGCTACTGCTCCTGACCGAGGGCCGGGGGCTCGTATTGTTCACCTCGTACGCGATGCTCATGAGTGTATACGATGATGTAGCACCCGCGCTTTCAGATGCCGGCATAGCGGTGTATCGACAGGGGAGCGAGGATCGCAACCGGCTTCTTCAGAGTTTTCGAGAGGATGTCGCCAGTGTGCTGTTTGGAACTGATACCTTCTGGGAGGGTGTCGATGCGCCGGGAATCAGTCTGGAGGTCGTAATCATATGCAGGTTGCCCTTTG
>SKKC01000034.1 GCA_007121695.1 Spirochaetales bacterium
ACGAGAAACAATAACTGTTTCTCCGGCTTCGACCTCTCGCAGGAACTATGACAGGTGTGTTTTCGCCTCATGAAATGTTACTGATTTCATAGGACAATTATAGCTTAGTCGTAAGACTTAGTCCATTCTTATTATCGATTGCGCTAAGGTAATCGCCGTACAACCCCACTCCACCCCGGAAATAGAGTGGTTGATTCGGACTGCGATGACGCGCTACATATCACGACATGTACAGTCCGGCACAGGATGGCATAAGGAGAGCGGCTCACGCGGTGCGATATACCGAAGCAACTCCGCCGGTCGCTTTGCGCGGAATAGTGTGCTGTTTCTGGGAACTCAAAACCGACGGCGAGTTGGAGGAAGACTGCCGGCTGCACGCCACTCCGGATGCGTGTGTCGACATCATGTTTAACGAACGAGACACGAACATTGCCGGTGTGACCGGGCTTCAGACCACCTATGCGGTGTTGAATCTTGGCAGAGTATTTCATTACACAGGAATTCAATTTCTCCCCGGAGTGTGGTGCGGAAATCGTAATCAGATTGTGGATCACTACATCGGCAGCGCACGCTCAAACGGTCGACCGGTTTTACACCGCACGATTTCCTCAAGGTGCTTCGCCTGCAAGGCTCATTTCGACAACCAGACTTGAACGCGTTCTCCGATCAATCGCACTTTATCCGCTCGTTTCGAAACGCAATCGGATACCCGCCGGGACAGTACGCGAAAACATTTCGCTGATGTCCGATTTGTTCAAAACCCGCCTCGACTGACTCGGTAATCTTGGCACGGTACCAACCGAGGCGGGCGCAATCAACGGTGATTTCCACAAGCGACAAGGACCGTCCGACGTGGCGCCGGTCATCAACATATGCGTCGATGATATTGACGCCAAGCTCAGAGCGGTTGAGGCAGCAGGGGGACGCGTGATTCAGCCTCGAACTGAGGTCTGTGAGTATGGCCTGTCGATGGCGCTATTCAGCGACACCGAGGGCAACGTCCTTGGCGTGTATCGTTCTGGCGCTCCCGAAAGCGGGCGGGATAGATAACCAGGTGGCAACCGCCGGGGAGTCGGTAAGCGGAATCGTCGCGAACTCGCCACCGAATACGTAGCGCGCTTCACCAAAGAGATACTTGATCAGGTGGATCTTGAATCGTTCGTTGCGACTCTGCCACTCGACGGCCTTACTGCATTCTTGTCATTCGAGGAGCACCGCGAGTGCTCCGCTTGTACTGCTCAAGGCTGCCGGGCGCGGTATCGGCAGTGATTCGGCGCTTAGCGCCACTCAATCTTAAGGTCCTTATGTGACTGCGCGCAGTCGCGCAGATAGAGATTAATCAGGCTTTGATACGGAAGGCCTTTTTCCTCTGCCAGATTTTTGAAATACGTCACGGTATCTTCATCTATCCTGATCGTAACTTGCTTCTTGAGCTTCTTGGTGTAAGGATTCTTAACCGAGTCAGAAAAATCGTAATGATCACGCATACCTGTATCCTTCATAAGTCTTTTGCTCGCGCTTACCAGCCTTTCGCGCAGAGATGATTCGGATAGTCTCACCGTCCCGAACGCAGTGGCATACCACCAGCAAACGAGAATGGATGCTCGTTCCAAGGAGTATGAATCGGTCCTCGTCAGTAGAATGATCAGGATCCGCTATTAGGCGACCGAACTCGTCCGTAAAGACGGATTTTGCCTCGTCGAACGAGACGTCATGCTTCTTCCGATTAGCGGCGTCCTTACGAGGATCCCATTCAAAGACGATGCTGCTCACAAATTACTTTGTAGTTATATCGTAGGTGTTGTCAAGCTAAGCGGGCCTGGGCCGAGGAGTAGCCGAAGGCTGTGACCAGACTGATGTGGAAGCGGTACGCAAATTCTCTCACAGACCTAGGAGGCCGCGAGTACCAGCAACAGGGGTTCGTGTATATAGAAAAAGAAGACTCCGCGCGGCCAGTCACCTACCAGTTGGATCTTCTAAAAAAATTCGGATTCCAGAAAACCGAAATCCTTCACAAAAACTCCTGCTTCGCCGCATTCAGAGCCGTAAAGGGTCAATAGACAATCGGCAAAAAGCTACGGTAATGTTCCTTCGATTGAGCGAGGAAGCCGCGGTGGTACTCAGCGGTCCACGGCAATAATAATCCTTTGGGCGTCTGTCTGGACCTCGACGTTTCGTCTGACGATGCGAAACTGGCGGATCCAGAGTTCTACCTCCGCTCGAAGCTTGCTCGAGGGAGGGCGCTATGAAGAAAACGGGAATGATCGATTACGTCGAGATTCCGTCGCGAGATCTTGAGGCTACGAGGGCGTTCTTTGCGTCGGCATTCGGGTGGTTTTTTGTCGATTACGGCCCCGAGTACGTGGCTATCGAGAATGCGGGCATGGACGGCGGCTTTTACAGGTCGGATTCCGTATCTTCGCCGGAAAACGGTAGCGTGCTTGTCGTGCTGTATAGCTCAGAGCTCGAAGAAACGGTCGCGAAAGTAACCGCCGCAGGAGGCACTGTCGTCAGGGAGATCTTCGATTTTCCCGGGGGACGACGATTCCATTTCACCGATCCGAATGGAAACGAGTACGCGGTCTGGTCGGAGCCGGAAAGCCCAAAAACTCAACACATGAGAGAAGCGTGATTGTTGCCTCAGCTCTCGTCCGAAGCTCAGTCTTCGGCAAGCGCCCGCCACGCG
>SKKC01000078.1 GCA_007121695.1 Spirochaetales bacterium
AAGTCGGGAATGTGCGACAGGTTCGTACATTGAGTCTTATGGACAATGATTCCGCGCCCACGCGAGATGTATCCGACAATGGGGTCTCCGGTCTGAGGTCGACAGCAGTTCGCAAAGCGAATCATGATATTTCGCTCTTTGCCGATGCGAACACCGATCTTGTCGTTGTCGCGAACCGGCGCCGGCATTTCATCGACATCCGGGCTCTCCGGCGGCCGTAACGCAGGCGCATTTGAGTCGGCGCGCGGAGGCGGTCTTCGCTTGGCAACTACGCTCTGGTCAATAATCAGGTTTTCGTCGTGCTTGTTGAGCCAGTGACGTATCTTGTGGCGGGCGCGAGTCGTCTTCACGTAGCGTAACCAGCTGAGATGGGGGTGCGCGCTGTTGTTGGTCAGAATTTCGACAATCTGGGTATTTCCCAGCGACTCTTTGAGAGGAATAATCTGTCCGTCGGCTTTGGCACCGACACAGTGATCTCCGATTTCCGAGTGAATGTGATATGCGAAATCAAGGGGAGTCGCGCCCCGGGGAAGCTGAATGACGTCGCCCTGTGGGGTAAACACATAGATTGAGTCCCGAAGAATCTCGCGTTTGATTTCGTCGAGGAACTCGTTCGAGTTAATGCGAACACCACCAAGACTGCGAACATGGTCTATAATGGCAAGATCACGGGTTCCGGCAGATTCATCCGCGATACCCGTTTTATACATCCAGTGGGCAGCAACACCGAACTCGGCTGTCTGGTGCATCGCGTGGGTCCGTATCTGTATTTCGGTGCGACGCCCGCCGTAGCACATGACAGTCGTGTGGAGACTCTGATAGCGATTGCTTTTGGGCATCGCTATGTAGTCCTTGAAACGTCCCTCTATCGGCATCCAGAGTCTGTGCACGATCCCAAGCAGGCTGTAACACTGCGTTGCTGTTTCGCAGAGAAGCCGTATCCCGAGCAGGTCGTAAATTTCATCCAGCCCCTTTCCTCTGCGCCTCATTTTCTCATAGATCGAATAAAAGTGCTTTGCGCGAGTATCGACAAGAACCGGTATATCTTCTTTTTCGGCAGCAACCTCGATGGCCTCCCGGACCCTTTCGAGATAGTCGGCACGTTCGGTCCGCTTTTCGGATACGAACGCCTTGATCTGGCTGTACGTGTCCGGATGCAGATGCTTCAGACTCAGGTCTTCGAGTTCATCCTTGAGCCAGGAAATACCGAGCCGACCGGCGAGTGGTGCGTAGATGTCAAGACACTCAAGCGCGATCTGTCGACGTCGTGTAGGGCTTTTGTGCTCGAGCGTGCGCATGTTATGCAGCTTGTCCGCGAGCTTGATCAGAATGACGCGGATATCCTTTACCATGGCCAGGAGCATTTTCCGAATCGTTTCCGCTGCCTGCTGGTTCCGGTTCCGTGCCTTCACCGATGCGATTTTCGTTACGCCCTGAACGAGTTGCTCGACGTCTTTGCCAAAACGTTCCCGAAGCTCGGTCCGGTCGATCTGCGTGTCTTCGAGAACATCGTGCAGCAGAGCCGCAATGACCGCATCAGAATCGAGGTTCAGCTCGACGAGAATCTCCGCGACGGCCACGGGATGGGTGAAATACGCTTCGCCACTGTTACGAAACTGGCCTTCATGTAGTTCGGCGCTGAATCGTGCCGCCGCTAGGATACGCTGCTGCTCTCCTTCCGAGTATGAGTGTATTACCTGTTCAAAGCGTGTCAGTATTCCCTGCATGAGTGCTGATTCCGATGCGTCGGAGGTCTCTATCTTTTCTGACCCAGGACGACGCGATCAAGTCCTGCGAGATCTTCTTCACAAGATACGCTTCCAAAGCCAATCTGGGCAAGAAGGTCTGTTACGCGCTGTCCCTGATCGTATCCGATCTCGAGCAAGAGCCAGCCTCCATGAATCAGGGCTGCATACGCGCCTCGCGCGATCAGGTCAACGACTTCAGTCCCGGCTGGTCCTCCGTCGAGTGCGATACGAGGCTCCCACGCGGGGCTGTCAGACGGGCTTGCTCGGCCCTGAGTGCGTGGGCACAGATCGGTCGGGACGTAGGGTGGATTCGCCGTTATAATCGTAAACGGTCCTTCGTGTACCGGAATTCCGCTCGCGTGCAGGCAGGTCAGCTCTTCTCCGAGAATGTCGGTCGCGTTCCTCCGAGTGACCTCAAGTGCATCGACACTGATATCCGACGCTGCTACATCCCATTCCGGCAGTTCGGCTTTCAGGGTGATGGCGACACAACCGCTTCCGGTGCACGCGTCAAGCAGCTTACCCGGGGATAACGAGCGAGCGGTGCGTACGGCCGCTTCGACGAGAAGCTCGGTTTCCGGGCGGGGAACAAGAACCCGTCTGTCCACACGAAAGGTTCTGCCATAAAACTCCACGTGTCCGCAAATATATGCGACCGGCTCACCTGCCGAACGGCGCGATATCAGCTCGGCATACGTCCGGGCTATACGATCCGATATCGCATCGCGGTACCGGGCGTATAGACTGTCTACCGGTACACCAATGGCGTGTGCGAGCAGTACCCGCGAATCGAGCAGGGGAGTGTCGCTTCCCGCTTCGCGTATCTGTTGTGCGCCAGCGTGCAGCAGCGATGCGACATCAGAAGCGCCATTCATGCTTACTCGGTTGCAGCAAGCAGTTCTTGCTGAACTTCCAGTTTGATGGTGTCAATGACTTC
>SKKC01000399.1 GCA_007121695.1 Spirochaetales bacterium
GCTATCGTGTCGGCATGCACCCATGACCCGCTCTCGTAACGGTACACCTCAACCCCACCGTCGGCGGTCATCTCGTAGCCTTCCCGGACCGCGAACGTATGGTCAGTGAGAATCTGCACAAAGCGGTCGTGCTCGAGTACGAGTGCGAGTTCGCCGCTTAGAATGTCGAGGCGATACAGGTCGTGGTACTGCGGTGATCTCCTGTTCAGCGCAACGAGGCACTCACCGGGATAGTCGGGACTCAGCTGCTGTATCCTTGCCTGTATTCCGTCGAAGGGAGTCAGGTCGATGGTGGAACTGCCGTCGAGGTTCGCGCGATAGATTCTCCAGTTCTCATCACCCCCCTGATCCTGTATGTAGAGAAGATGTTCGCTCGTATGCGTCCAGGCGAAAAACCGTATCCCGCGACCCATGTCCTGCGTCACCGTGCGCGCTGAGTCGAGGTTGTCTCTCGGAGCGATCCAGACATTCAGCACACCGTCACGCGGCGCGAGCCAGCCGATGTGCCTACCGTCGGGGCTTATGCGCACCAAAGCGCGGTCGGGATTTCCAAACAGAACTGAACGGGGAATGAGGTCTGGTAGCATGTGAGCTCCTGAGGAAAGGTGTGAATGATTTGAGCTTCTCACTTGCAAAATCGGGGGTCAAGACACAGACAGGGATCGGGACGACGGTTTGCAACGCTCGAACGAATACTCCCCCGGCGCACCATACTCAGGTCCGTAAGTGCCAGCAACTGGCTCTACCCTACTCGCCAGGACAGTTCTTACCGGCAGCTGGCCTTCGCCAGAGCGCAGAGAGCGCAGCAACCGCGTAGAGGGCAGCACCGATCGCGAACACCGAATCGGGGCTGCCGAGGCGGTCGATTGCGATCCAGCCCACAATCGGACCGGTCGCGGCGCCCAGGTCCGAGGCGGTGGCCATGCGGGCGAAGCGGCTTGATCCTGCAGACCCCGCGCCGGCGTAGAGCGCCAGCTTGCACGCCACCGTTGCGATAAAGAACAGGACGACGGCCGGCAGCAGCACGAGCGTCTGGCCAAGCGTGCCCGCCACGAGGAGAGCGACGAATCCGGACGCGAATCCGGCAATCTCGGCGTTACGGTGACCAATAACGTCGATCGCAGCACCGATCGGAGGTGAACCAAGTCCGCTGATTGCGTAGTGGGCGGCGATCAACACACCAGTGACCGTTGTGATACCTACCACAATCGGACCAATTGCCATTGTTTCGCCGAAGCGACTTCGCAGTGCAAAGCCCAGGGTTGAGATGATGAGACCAGTCGCAACGCACGATACGATAAAACCACGCACAAGCATCCAGGCACCGAACAAATCGGGGTGGTCGTAGCCCTGTTGCGGCTCGGCGTGCAGTCGGTGCGGAAGCGCCCGAAACGCGGCGAGCTCAAAGGGAATCCCGGCCAGCGATACCAGCGCTAAAGCCAGAAAGGCAAGTCGATACCCTACGAGGTCGAACAGGATGGACGCGATCACGGTACCGAGCACGAACCCCGCCTGCACGACACCGCTGTAGACGCCGAGGAATCCCGCCGCGCGTCGTCCTTCGCCAGCGGCAACCGAGGTCATTACCCCGATGTGGCGAATGTAAGACCAGCAGAGCCCCCACAACATGCGCGCCGCGAGAAACAAACCGAATCCGGGAGCGAGCGCGTAGGCCAGGGTCGCCGCAGCGCCGCCGGTAAGCGCAATAGCCAGCGCACCAGGAGCCGTCTTCCGCTCCAGCACCGACCGCGCGAGGTGATTTGTGCCTATTCGCACCCACCGATTCGCCGACAGCAGAACCCCTACCTGGAGCGGACTCAGGCCGAGAGCTTCATGCGCGACTGGTAACACCGCATAAAGCGCCATATCGCCCAGCAGCGAAAACCCGACCGAGACGCCGAGTAATACGATCGGTAGCCGGGGAGGCAGAACGGTCTGACGTAGCATGGCGGCAGTATGGCACGAAAGCGGCGGAGGTGACGATCGTCTGTGGTTTCATGTAATTGTCAGGGTTTGGATCTTTACTGGCAGACCCCCAACACAAGGACGACGAGCGTGACAGACACTCCAGCATTGATTGCTTCGCCCGTTCTTGGAACCGACCTGCCTACGCCTGGCGGTTGGCGGGAAACAGCTCTGCCAGGTCCACCACAATCGCGTCCGAAATCCCGGCAGTAATTGTATCTGTTCCGCCGAATGCGCCGATACGGCGATACGATTCACTCCCTTCCAGACGGTAGACTTCCACAACGCGTTCGTCAGGGTCCACGATCCAGTATTCGAGGACCCCCGCACTCTGGTACAGATTGAATTTGCGGCTGCGGTCATGGAACCCGCTTTCCGGCGAGACAATTTCTATTACAAGATCCGGAGGGCCAGTCATTCCCTGCTCTGTCAGCTTGCCCGGATCGCAGACAACGCTCAGGTCTGGCTGTACAACAGTCGGCCGCTCATCGTCCTGGTCTGCAGAGAGCTTCACATCGAATGGTGCCGGGTACACTTCGCAGGGCGCACCGAGCAGGGCATTGGCGATCTGTCGGGTCACCTCTGCCACCAGCCGCTGGTGTTCCCGTCTCGGCGCTGGACTCATGGCGTGGGGTACTCCGCGGATCAGCTCCATGCGCTCACCTTCCGGCCAGGAGAGGTAGTCCTTGTAGCTATACCATGCTGCCTGTTCTGCCCTAC
>SKKC01000272.1 GCA_007121695.1 Spirochaetales bacterium
ACAGCCCGCAGTTCCCGGCGGAACCCGCCGCGCAGAAATCCGTCGTGTTCAAGATGCTGCTCGAGGATGGGTATTCCAAGGCCGTCTATGAGCACGAAGACAAGGTGATCTGCCTGTGGTAGATCAGCGGCGAGTGTGGGGACGTGCGATGTTACACCCGGCAATGCCCCGGCGGTCGTATTACCCGAACTCAGGGCGATCGCCCGAACCAGATCGACCGAGTTTGGTACAACAGGATGCAGCGGATGCAGGAACGATTCGGTGTTAAACAGCCGTGACAGCGCGGTATCTTTCACACGCACGAGAATACCACACCTGTGCCAGCCTGTAAGGACTCCGGAACGGCGGCACCGGACGTGGTAACCGCCGTTTCGATCCCGATTCAGGTAAAGGTGTCGATAATCCCGAACACCATAACGACGATAATTGCGAGCGGAACCAGGTACTGAAGCGCGGGGCCGTACCAGGCACCAATCTTCATTCCCATATTGTCCCTGTTTGCCTCTGCCCGGGCAGATTTCGCCTTCCATACGTACCCCGCGAACACGGCGGTAAGCAATCCACCCATAGGAAGAAGTATACTGTTCGCGATCCAGTCGTAGGTGTCGAAGAGGTCACCGATACCGGGAATGGAAAATCCGCTGAAGGCGCTGAAGCTGAGACTCGCCGGAATACCGACGACGAAAATAATCGCTCCAAGCAGGGCAGACGCCGACTTGCGGGTCCAGCCTTTTTCATCTATCAACCACGAAGCGACGACTTCGAGAAGCGAGATAGCAGACGTCAGGGCAGCGAGGCTCAGAAGTAGAAAGAACAGAAATCCGAACAGCGTTCCCGCCGGCATCTCGGCGAAGACGGCAGGCAGGGTAATGAACGCGAGTCCGGCACCAGCGCCGGGCTCGAAGCCAAATGCGAAGACCGCAGGAAACACGACAAGCCCGGCGAGGATCGCAATACCGGTATCCATGCCAACAACCGTCGCCGCGCTGCTCGGGATGTTGTCGCGATCGCTCAGGTAGCTCCCGTAGGTAATGAACACCCCCATGCCGAGGCTCAGGGTAAAAAATGACTGCGCGATTGCGTCGAGGAAGGTGCGTCCCGTGATTTCGGAGAAATCCGGATTGAACAGAAAGGCAACACCGGCGCCTGCACCGTCGAGCGTGAGTGCCCGGATAATCAGAACAATGATAATGACCGCCATTGCAGGCCACAGATACTGAACCCAGCGCTGTATACCTTTTACGACACCCCCGGCAATGATGGCCACCGTCAGAATCATGAATGCTGCGTGCCAGATAATGGGTGCGACAGGAAGACTGATGTGTCCGACAAACAGCGCAACGAAGTCTGCGTCCGAGCTAAACTCTCCGGTAAGGGCCTTCAGAACATAGGCCAGGGACCATCCGCCAACGACAGAGTAATACGACAGGATCAGAAATCCCGTGAACACACCAAGCGCGCCGGCGAGCCACCACGGGGAGTTCGGCGCGAGCGCCCTGAATGCGCCAACAGGATTCCGTTTGCCCGCGCGTCCGACGACCGTTTCGGTAACCATGAGCGGGTATCCGATCAGGACTACGATTGCAAGATAAATGATCACGAACACCGCGCCACCGTTGGTCCCCACGACGAATGGAAAGCGCCAGATGTTCCCGAGACCGACCGCAGACCCCGCGGCGGCAAGAATAAAACCGAGACGACTCGCCCAGTTTTCACGACCCTTCAGCTCCGGCATAGCTACCCTCCTGCCTCTGTTGTTTTGTTTTAGTATGAGGTCCTTCGTCGTTTCGCTCAAGTCGGGCTGCTACGGTCAGCGAGTCGGGCCTCCAGCGCCCGGAGCTCCTCGCTGCTGCGCGGACCGAGTCGTGTACAAAGCGCGGCCCGGCACTGGCGACCGAACGTTTCCTTCCCGATCTGCGGACGAGGAGGTGGCAGAAACCGCTGCATCAGTCGATTCTTCGAAGTGGCGCGTGTGGATGGGGTCTGTTGTGGCACAGCCTGTGCCCAGGAAATCTTTCTGTTTCCGGTAAAAAGATCGAAGTCGACAAGGCGCCTGCCTTCATCATCATACTCGAGTCCTACCAGTAGTCGCTTTACGTCCGCGACCGGCTCGAAGGTACACAGGCGAATCTCGAAGGCTGGAACCGTCATGAGCGTAAACGCGGTGTCTCGTGTCCAGCGTTCCGCAAGAATCATGCCGGTTTCCAGCTCTCGCACGACGCACAGCAGCCGTTCGTAGTGCAACAGTTGCTGGTCGTGAGTATCGAAAATGGTGATCCGTAGCTCGCTCCAGCTATGGTCTTCAAGATTCTCGGTTATATAAAGAATTGCTTCGCTGCGCAGCCGCTGCTGCACCCTATGCCCCGGCAGCGGGATCAGCAGGCAGGGCCCTGTCAGGTCGGACTCGCGCAGCGGGGCGTTGACCGGAAGGGGTGTCAGGGCAAGGATCGTGTCGTCGCGGGTCGCAACCTGCAGCGCGTTCTCCCAGCTCTCCGCGCTGGCCCGAAACTCACGGGACAGCCGGGTTCGGAGCGCGTCCGGGTTTCCAGCGCTCCGCATAATGATGCTTGCCGGCCCCGGCGTGACCTGAAAGGGCAGGTGCCGTAGATCCTCGTGGTTCAGTAGTTCAGCAAGGCAGGTGCCGATTTCCCGTTGCACAAGAATGGCGTCTGCGCGGTCC
>SKKC01000184.1 GCA_007121695.1 Spirochaetales bacterium
CCTCCTTCAGAAGCTGCCGGGAACATTAAACGCAATCCCGCTGCGTCCAGATCGTCCCGCATGGAACCGTCAGAACCATAGACGACCGGCGCGATGTAGCTGTCTCTGATTCTGTCTTTGCTGCGATCCCGGTACGAGCACCAGACGTGGTACCAGTCTCCCTTCCACGTGAAGAAGTCACCGTGGCCGTATCCGGTATCAAGATCCCATCCCGTTCCTACGAGGCCCGCGTACACATAGGGCCCGTAGAGATTACGGGACGTGGCGTAGTACCCCGAACAACTCAGGTAATAGATACCGTCACGTTTGTGCAGCGAGTTCTTGTCCATGCTCGGGAACACGTCTTTCCGATCTATCTCAAGTGCCTGCGGCGCATCGGCGAGAGCCGTCATCGATGGTTCAAGCGGCGCGATCATATAGGTATGGTGTCCATAGATGATATAGGGCGTGCCGTCATCCTCGACAAATATCGTCGGATCAAAGGAGTCCACAAGCGGTTTTCCCAACAGGTCGCGATACGGACCCTGCGGATGGTCGGCGACCATGACGCCAGCGTTCCTGTTACGATTGGAGAAGAACCAGTAAAACCGACCATTACGCTCAACGATATCACCGGCCCAGCAGTCCGTACTGCCACCGCCCATGTAGGTATCCTTCGGTTCGATGGTTCCCACGAGTTCCCACGACTCCAGATCCTCGGAACGGTAGATGCGCCATTCGGGCATGACCCAGTCGGCAACGCGAAATCCGACATCCCGCCCGGTAAACAGATAGCACACATCATCTATGACCAGGGCATGCGGATCCGACATACCGGGCTCGTCGATCAGCGGGTTCTTGAAGCATTTCATGTTCTGCCGGACTCCCTGTCACAATTGTAATCGAAATCAGCAATACATCAACATCTATCCCCCTCACAGTTCACGTCCCCGGAACGAGCTCAAGCATAAGATGCGGGAAGTGCGGGTGGAGCCGCTCGAGGATCGTG
Organism: Spirochaetales bacterium; assembly: GCA_007121695.1. Taxonomy (GTDB): domain Bacteria; phylum Spirochaetota; class Spirochaetia; order DSM-27196; family SKKC01; genus SKKC01. The sequence continues at coordinate 989 of SKKC01000184.1, forward strand.
TCTTTCTTCCCGCGTAGAACATCGAGCGACACCTGCGCGCTGCCGTCGGCCGGGTGCAGCAGCACAACGGCAAGGTAGCGACTGCCGGTCTTGCTCATGTAGACCCGGCTCACGGAGAAGTCCGGGGCACACTCATCACGGATGACCCGGTCGCATTCATCATACTGATCCTTGTTCTGAAGCTTCCCGAGCGCGAGCTCGATAATCGACTCACGGATAATCTCCACGGGTTTGCTGATCAGGCTCATGGAAAGCACCAGGGTGATGATGGAGTCCGCGAGGTAGGGGACGAAGCCTGCGCTTCCGGACGGGTCGGTGTTACGCAGAAAGAGTACACCCGCGGCGATGCCGAGCGACAGCATGCCGTCTACGAAGGATGCCTTGCTGTCGGTCTTCAGCAGAGAACTCTGGTCGTCGATCTTCCGATTCGACAGGCGGTAGAAGCTCGAGAGCGAAAAACAGATGACAGTCATGGCGAGTGCGTAGTACAGAATCGGATCCGGGTTCAACATGGGAATGCTGTCGGTGTTTCCGCCAAAGTAAAATATGATCCGAACTACACTGGTAACAACTGCCATAAGAATGACGCCGAGTATCATGAGCCCTTTCACGAAACTGTAGAGCGCTTCGTAGAAGAACTGCCCGAGCGGAAAGGTTTCGGTCCGCCGGGACTTGATACGCGACACGGCGAGCGCTACGCCCATCCCTATGAAAATAATGAACGAGTAGTTGCCGTCGAGCAGTATGGCCTCCGAGTTCGAGAACCAGTAGGTCACCCAGGCAATAGCTGCCATGAAGAGATTGCCTGCAGCGCCAATAGTAAGCGCCCGTCGTTCGACGCGATCCTGTTTCTGAATATCCATGCTGTGCACCTCCGACACGCATGGTGGCAGGTACACACGGGTTGTGCTCAGTACGATCTGTCACGTTTTTCGTATGACATGTGTCAGGTGAATTTCGTTACACACGACACTTTCGTAACACGGCGTGAATGCGGATGATACGGGTCACAGGAGGCGAACCGTGAAATCAATTCTTAGAAAAACGCTTGTTGGCGCGGGAGTGTTTCTCGCTGTTCTGCTTGTCGCCGGGGTCTCGGGCTTTGTGTACCTGCGAAACAGCGACTGGTGGATTACCTTCACGCTCTTCAGCGACGAGACCCGTGTCGAGAACTTCAGGAACTTCCACACCCTGTTTCCATCGGAAGCGGTGAATGCCGGCGACAACGTCTGGCAGTTTGACCGCGACATACAGAGTCTGCCGGACACCTTTTCCTTTGACGGTGAAGAACGCAACGTGGCAGCGTTTCTCGAAGAGACATGGACGACCGGTTTGAGCATCGCCGTCGACGGCACCATTGTCGCGGAGGAATACTATCGCGGGTACGACTCGGCGTCGCTGCCGACCTCGTTCTCCATGGCAAAATCGGTCCTCTCGGCGCTCGTCGGCATTGCAATCGACGAGGGCTACATTCAGTCGGTTCACGATCGCGTGGACCGCTATCTTCCCGATTTTGCATCGAGCGACTATGGAAGGGTGTCCATACAGGACTTGCTGACAATGTCGTCGGGTCTCGGATTCGACGAGGACTACGACAGCTTCACGTCCGACATAAACATGCTTCCGGTTCGGGTTTTCGGATTCCGGGATGCGATTCCAGATCTTTTGCGCGATACCGAGGCGGTGCGCG
>SKKC01000307.1 GCA_007121695.1 Spirochaetales bacterium
CACGTAGGTGTCAAAAACGTCTCCCACCCCGAAGGTCATGGGGGTCAGGAAGTTGTAGATGCGGTCGAATCCAAAGTTCATTAATCCGCCGATTCGAAGCAGAAGCAGTACCAGCGCCGTCGGCAAAATCGACGGGATCGTGATGTGCATGATTCTCTGAAAGCGATTAGCCCCGTCGATCATGCCCGCCTCATACAGCTGCGGATCAATGCCCGCGATCGCAGCGAGATAAATAATCGTACCGTAGCCGCTGTTCCGGTACAGACCGGAAATAATGATCATGGGCCGGAAAAACCATTCCCGTTGCACGAGCAGAACACGCTCACCGCCGAACGCGACGATAATCTGGTTTACGATCCCGTTCATACTGAGAATCTGGAAGAAGAGCGCGGCGATCATGACCCACGAAAAGAAGTACGGAAGGTACAGAACCGTCTGTAAACTGCGCTTTACGGCCGACCGACGTACTTCGTTCAGCGCGAGCGCGAGAATTATCGGTGCGGGAAACCCTATAAGGATTTCCTGTATCGCAATAACCATGGAATTGTAGAACACGCGGTAGAAATCCTGGTACTGGAACAGATACTGGAAATGTTTCAGCCCGACCCACCGGCTTTCGAGAAACCCCCGGAAAATGTTGTAGTCCTGGAAGGCGATAAGAATGCCTCCCATGGGGATCGCCCGGAACATAAGAAACCACGCGAGCCCGGGAATTACCATTAAGTAGAGCATGCGATGCTTGCGCATTGTCGTGCTGCGTTTCTTTCGGGGTCGCCTGGTCTGAGCTGATTGGAGAGCTACAGTCGGTGTACCCACGTTCGTCGACATCAAATATCCTCCATCTGTCGCTGACGTGAATCCTTATCACACGGGTCGTGCCGCAGCGCAACGTTGAGTTTTCTACTTCGTGTGCAAACGGTGACAATTCGTGGGTGTCAAAAAGTGACACCTATGCAGGAATAGAGAATTCTATCGCTTCGGGCGCAGCGTGGAGGGGTTTACGCCGTATTTTTGCCGGAACCCGCGTGTGAAGGTCGCCTGCGACGAGTATCCCGACGCTTTCGCAACGCCTTTTAACGGCAGGTCAGACTCTTGCAGGAGTTTTGTGGCGTGTTCGAGTCTGAGGTTCTGGACGTAGGAGTGATAGTTCACGCGAAGCTGTTCCTTGAAGAAACGCGAGAGATACTTGTCGTTCACTCCGAAATGGGTCGCGACAGCGACGAGAGAAAGGTTTGGATCTGTAAAGTTCGCGTCCAGATAGCGCGCGACGTCGGACTCGCGCAGTCCGGAATAGCGGTTCTTGTTCGCCTCCCTATACACGGCCATCGCTCTCAGGCAGATGTTCCGAAACGACTCAAAAAACCGGTTCCACTCGGACGGTTGGTACTCCTGAGCGACAAAGTCGGTCAGAGTCTCCTGCACGGCCGGCTCAATGTCGCGTGTCGAGGTGAGCATTTTTATCGCGGTTCCTTTGAGTTCATGCATCAGAACCGAAATCATCATGGGCCGTACCGAACGGTTAACCGTATTCTCTTCGTCAAGCGTGCGCAGCGCCTTCTGCAGCGCTTTCTCGTCGCCTGAGCGTACAGCGTTCAGGATGCGTATCTCGAGATCAATCGTATAGTAGTGGTTTGAGGAATCCTGCAACAGAACGGCAAACTCCACAAATGCGTCTGTTGCTTCAAGCGTTATACGGGACAGCGCCGCAACGGCCTGGTCGTACGAGTTCCTGAGCCTCGAAGCACGTCTGCAAGGAAGTCCGACGCCAACGTAGACGTCTTCGTCGAGCGTAGATTTTAGCTCATCATACGCTGCATGAAGCTGCCCAATGAACCGGGAGTAGTATACATCTTTATCCTGCTCGTCAGCTCCGTGGATGTACGCGATCCGGTCCCATCCCTGCAGAATGAAGTAGAGCCTTCCGTCGACATGTTTCTCCAGAAGCTCACTGATCGCCCTGGTCTTGATCAGGAACTCGTCGTAAAAGTCTCGGGCCACGCGTTCAGCGAGTGGCGAGAGGCTGATCACGAAGCAGCAGTTGTGCGCACCCAGCTTGATCCGACCGTCGGCGAGCAATTTTGCTAGCTCTTCGTCGTTCATTCGGATTCCTGCGATGAGGCTCTCCATTAATAACGAGTTAATGACCGGCCGTTGCCGGTCAACCTCGTCCTGTAGCTGGCGTCTGTCACCGACGAGACCGTCTACCTTGTACTGAAGGTAGCGAAGACCGTTCAACCCCGGTGTCGAAGTGCTGTCTGTTGGCGTCCCGAGTGCCTTCATCATCGCCTGTATCGGCCGCGCACCCCTCGCGCTAAAAAAAACGACAAGGGCGGTATTCAGCACAAGAAGCACAATGACGGTTGTGGCGGTCACGAGCCGGACATACGCGGTGCGCTGCCGTATGTTCTGAGGGCTCAGATACACGTCAATGCTCACAAAGCCGTTCGGCGAACGTACCCTTCGCATCGGAAGTACACTGCGGCCAGACATCTCGTATCCACGCTCCACGTTGTACATTGTGCGATTGGCATCAAAGCCGGGTGCGTCCCGGTACGCCGTGTGAATTATCGAGCCTTCGGCATCTCGCAGCACGAACACGCCTCCCGCGTCGGCATCGATCCCGCCGAGTGCCCGGTCGATTTCCCGACGATCAATAACGAACACGAAAACC
>SKKC01000297.1 GCA_007121695.1 Spirochaetales bacterium
ATGCGGGCGAGCAGGGTGTTTCCGGTGACGGTATGGCGCTCGCCCTGTACCCGCAAACGAAACTGCTCCGAGAGCACGCTCGAAAATTCCGTTCGAAACTCGACATTGAGTCCCGGTTCCGGTGTTTCACCGGGAACGTGGCTCGTGCCGAAGACATCGCGGACAAAGAACACGCGTGAATCAAGTTCGAACGCGCCGGTGATCTGCGGAACTGCCGCAAACAGAACTAAAGAAATGAGTACAGACATAATTCGTTTCATTCGTATCCCTTCCATTTTACGTGAAGTCAGAACCGTGTCCGAACGCCGACGTATCCTTCCACCAGTTCGGTCAGATCGAAGGGTACTGGTCTGAACACGGCCCGAATGTCCCAGGAGACCGTTCCGCTGTTCAATCGGAGATAGGGGCCGGTGGTCACCAGGAACTGGTCGGCAGACTCCGGTCGAATCGAAACCCGCGACTCAAGACCTCCCGACACACCGTCTTCGAAGGGATTTCCTATGCGAACGTTGAGGTTGGTATCAATGGTGCCGCGTTCGGGATTCTCGATCTGATCGTATATGCCGGGGTGCCAGAAGAACGTGAGCGCAAGGCCGACTGTTCCGAGGTTGACCCGCGGTTCGAACAGGAAAAACAGATCGTCAAGACCAAAGTCGGCGCCCGTTCCCGGTTCGAAGCCGGTAACACCGATCTGCGCGAGCAGCGCGTCTCCTTCGGGAGTGGAGAAATTGGCGAGCAGACCGCCACGATATCGTCCAAAAGCACCAAGAGGATAGGACGCACCCGCAAATGCTTCGAGTTGCACGCCTTCGAGGTTAAACATGACGGCTATGTCGTTCGAAAAGACACCCGGATCAAACCGGTTATCCTGATACGTGTATACCGAGAGCTCGGTGCGGCGCCACTGTTCACCGGAACTCACCCGAACACCCGTGCCTGCGACTCCGAACAAGCCCTCATACAACGGTCCGTCCGGGAAATACAGGTAGCCGCGAAAATCGGTCGCAATCGGCTCTGTACCAAAGGCTTCCGGGAATCGAAGACCCGACGCAAGTCTGTCCGATTCACCAAGAAAGTAGGTAAAGCTGAATGCCGTGCCAAAGAGTTCCTCGAACGTAACAGCGGCTCGACGAATGACAGGTACGACTTGCGTCGCCGGGTCAAACGGATCCTTTCCGAACGACTCCGATCGCACGCCGAGCAGGACTTCGGAACGTGTCAGAAAACCGCTCTGCAGTTGTATGCCTATCTCACCTCTTGTTTCTAACTGGAACACACCGTCGTCAATGAATCCGCGCGTCACGAACTCGAACGGACTCACATTCAGATCCGTCGCGTGTGTATTCGCTGCCACTCCAAGCACCACACACAGTGACGTCACGATAAATCGAGTGGCGCGTGGCCATAGTCGCATGTGAAACTCCTTTCTGATGTCAATTATCTTCACTACATCTTCATTATCGTACATTTTCGCAGAGCTTGCATGGGGTAGAGTGAAAAGTTCTGCGAGCTTGACTAACAATGCATTATGGCTAAGATTGTAACCAATATATGAGCGATTTTCTGGATCCCGCGAATCAAGAGCTCCTGCAGGACTTTTTTGTCGAGGCCGAGCTTCAGGTAGAGCAGCTCGAACAGAACATTCTGGTGCTGGAAAAGGATAGCGGAAACGCCGACGCAATAGACGAGATTTTTCGAGCGGCGCATACCCTGAAAGGTGCATCGGCCACGGTACAGATGGACGAACTGACACAGTTTACACATCTGGTGGAAGACGTTTTTGACGGTATTCGCGAAGGCAAGGCTTCGGTAGACGAAATACTCGTCGACATACTCCTGAATTCCATCGACGTCATTAAAGCCATGCTCGAAGCCCGTTCCGAGGGCAGCGTCTACGACGGCGACGTCTCTGGTCTGAAAGACGGTCTGAGAGCCGCCCTCTCCGGCAATGCAACCGAAACGCCTTCGACGACGCAGACCTCAACAACCTCGGGCGGGACAACGCAGGACAGCGCGGACGGTGCGCAGGTGTCCGGAACGCTCAGTGAGTATGAACTGCTTGAACTGAAGGAAGCAGCCGGGAGTGATTCCAGCATATACCAGGTTCACGTGCTGTTCGATGAAGACAATCCGATGAACACGGTCGGTGGAATACAGGTATTCGCCGCGCTGAAACCGCTCGGAGAAGTACTGAAAACCGAGCCCGATTTTGAATCGCTTTACGACGATGTATACCATCCCACTGTAACGTATTACCTCGCTTCGGATGCCGAGGCCGACGAGATTCGCCGAAAGGCGAGCATCTCCGACGTTACGACAGACGTACAGGTTCATGATATCAACTCGGCCGAAACGAAAAAACCATCGACCGGGCAGGAAACTGTTGAAGTACCCCGGGAAGCCGAACAGCCACCAGTCACACCGACGCCCGCAGCAGCGGAGGCAGCCTCGACACCGCCGTCATCGGAGGCAGTGCCTGCTCCACAGCCCGAGGTAGAAGAGAAAACAGAAGCCGCGGCGGTCGATGCGGTACGCAGGAGCGGTGGGAGCAGCTCGGTTCTTCGCGTGGACTCACGACGCATCGATAACCTCCTGAATCTTGTAAGCGAGACGGTAATCGTAAAGGCGGGCCTCAATCAGCTCGTCAACGACTTTACCGGAAGCATACA
>SKKC01000155.1 GCA_007121695.1 Spirochaetales bacterium
CGTTCGGTTCAATGGAGAGCTCGATCGTAAACCTGCCATGAAAGCGAAAACCCTGAAGTTCAAGATAGCTTGATATATACTCCATTTCCTGTACGACAGTGACCTCACTCGCCACATTCCGCATCGCTCCCTCTAACTGTATCGTTAAAGCCATGAGGCTGCGCATAAGAGTAGCTTTTTCGCCCTCGGACGCGAGCCCGACGATTGTGTCGAGCGAGTTGAACAGAAAGTGCGGGCCCAGTACCGCCTGAATGGACCGGTTGTACATTTCGACGCGCTTCTCCTGGGCTGCTGACAGCTTCCGAATTGACCGAAGCAGCAGTAACCCTAGTACGAGGATCACGTCGATATTCAGCACTCCGATAATGACGATCTGTGCAGACAGGAAGGTTACCCGACGGGTAATTGCAGGCTCGGCGATACTTCCGGCGAGAAAGAACCCGGTATCCGCGTCATAAACGATCTCAGTGATTCGATCTTCCTGATATACCACAAGAGACCTCGGGTCTACCGACGGGACGCGAGGAAGGTTCGTGTCCCACGATACGTGAGCGGCGGTAGAACGGTCGAGAATCGGGTGCTGTTGTCGCAGATTGTTCATGGTGGTCGCAAGCAGCATTCCGTCCCGATCGTACAAGGCAACGTCCAGGGGCCAGTTTCGACCATCGATCGTGAGGGAAAAATTGGTCATGAGCGAGTACAGTATGTGTGTCACATCAACCGCAATGATTGCTGAGGTCGATCCGTGTATGCCCTGAAAGTCTGATACCGCGATCGGTACAATACTTCGCAGCTCGGAGGCTGAGCGAAACGCGGTCCCGACGTACCATCCGCCGGCTTCCCGGAAGTCCTCTATCGGAAATGGAAGTTGCGTTGCCGGTCGTTCCGGACTGAACGGGGCATAGAGACTCTGTAGTTCGGAAACGAGGTGTGCTGGTGCGATTGAGGGTTCGCGGTCCCGAAAGAACACGACCGAGGATTGTGTCGCTTCCGATTCCCAACTAAAGCGACGTTGCAGTCGTGTGACACCGTCAGCCTCTATGAGCGGATCCGTCGCCAAAAAACGCAGCAGGAACTTCTTCGATTCGGCTATGGTTCGTATCTGTTGAATGAGCAACTGCTGCTGTGCGCGCAAGTGGTTTTCGACAGTACTGACAGTCTGCTGCCGGAGTTCGGTATTGACCTGAACGTAGGTAATTGTGACCACCGCAGTGATTCCGAGTGTGACTGCTGCAACGGAAAGTGCAATAAGTGTCGATATTCGGCGGTTGTGTATCGTCATAAAGTACTACTGAACATCATCGAGCAAACGCCGGGGGCCGTGGAGGATTTGTCTCCGGTAGTCTCCAGGAGTCTGTCCGGTTACTCGTTTGAATACACGGCTGAGATACGACTTATCGGTGAGGCCACTCTGTTCAGCGACATCGACGAGAGACAGTTCCGGGCGTGACAGGAGCTCTTTTGCCCGGGCAACCCGTACGCGGTGGAGAAACTCGACAAAAGAAATGCCACACTCTCGTGTGAAGGTCGAGCTCAAGTACGCAGGGCTAATACAGGCAGCGTCCGCAACTGCGGATAGAGACATGTGTTCCGAAAGGTGCTCCTCGGCGTGTGCGATCGCTTTCTGTACAAAGCCAGGCAAGAGTTCGAAGTCGACTTCTTTCAACGCTTCCGATGCCAGGTGACCGTGATTTCCGAGGAACGTGATCTCGATTCGACCGAGCAAGCGCTCTAGATCAGCCGGAAACACGGGCTTCAGCAGATAGTCGTACACTCCTGCTCGCAACGCGTCCTGAGCTAGCGAAAACTCGCCGTAGCCGGATATAACAACAGCCAGACCAGTCCATCCATCGCTACGCAGCCGTTCGATAAGCGAAATACCGGTCATTCGAGGCATGCGCACGTCGGTAAAGACAAGATCGGCCTGCACCTTCGGCCACTCACGCAGAAGCGCATTCGCGGACTCGTACACACCTGCCAGGACGAACGGTTCACCGTATTCCCGTACGGCCTGAGCATATCGTGTACCAGTTGATGGCTCATCTTCCACGACCACGGCACGAATCACGCGAAACTCCTTTTGCCCTGTTCTATCCCTTGGTGCCCTGCAATGCTACACCCTCGATGAAGTACTTCTGTGCGAAGAGAAACAGAACGACGAGCGGCGAAATCGAGAGAATGGTTGCTGCCATGACGATGTTCCACTGAACGTCGAAGTCTCCAGCCAGGATTGCCAGTCCAAGCGTCAGAGTTCTGTTGAGTCGTGACTGTATGAACACAAGCGGGAAAAGATAGTCGTTCCAGATCATTATGAGGGTAACGATCAGGAGCGTTACGAACGCTGGTTTTGATAGTGGAACAATGATTGACGCGAATCTCCGTCCGTACCCACATCCGTCGATTATCGCAGATTCTTCGAGTTCTCGCGGGATGCCCATGAAGAACTGGCGCATCAGGAAGGTTCCCAATGGCAGAAATGCGCGGGTAAAGATCAGGGCGAGCAGGGTGTCGAGCAACCGCAGTTCACGAAGCAGAATAAAATTCGGCACCAGGACCACATGTACCGGAATGATCAGCATTGAAAGATACAGGACAAAAACGCCTTCGCGACCCGGCCACTTCAGGCGGGAAAACGCGTATGCTGCCATTGCGGA
>SKKC01000412.1 GCA_007121695.1 Spirochaetales bacterium
GTGCGAAAACACGAGATTCTTCGTATCGGGATGCGGGACCTGTGCCTGCGCATTCGCGTCGCCGAAGCGGCTGCAGAAATCAGTAATCTCGCCCGCGCTATTCTTGTCGCCTCGCTGCAGGCTGCGTGGGCTGCCGAACAGGATTCGTCGCGCGACCCGCCACCCGGGGTAAGCCCGCTTCGCTTCGCCGTTCTGGCCTTCGGAAAACTCGGCGGCATGGAGCTGAACTACAGCTCCGACATTGACCTGCTTGCCGTCTACGACAACAGCGATACGGGGCCCGACGCGGCTGCCGAGCGGTATTACAGCGCGGTACTCCGGCGGCTCGTACAGGATCTGACCGAGTTTACCGACGAAGGGCAGGCGTATCGGGTCGATCTTCGTCTGCGCCCGCACGGGAATGCAGGCCCGCCCGTGGTCTCCTGCGCGTCGGCGATACGGTACTACGAGAACGAGGCCGACCTGTGGGAGCTTCAGGCCATGATCAAGTGCAGACCGGTCGCCGGGGCCATGAAGCTCGGTAGCAGCCTTGTCAACGCGGTACACGAGGCAGCCGCGGCGCGGGCGAGCGCAGACACCGTGGCGGAGTCCGTTACACGGATGCGACAGACCGCGCGGGACGTGCACGTGAAGGACGGGAAGACGGACGTAAAAAACGGGGCTGGCGGCATACGCGACGTGGAGTTCCTCGCGCAGGCACTGCAGCTTGTGCACGCACGAACCTACCCCGGTATTCTCGTCCCCGACACTCTGTCAGCGCTCGCGCGACTCGCAGAAATCGGCATACTCGACCGCGATGAATGTGCACAACTGAGTAGCGACTATCAGCTGCTGCGGCAGGCAGAACATTTCCTGCAGCTCGCCGAAGACAGGCAGCTGCATAACCTGCCGGATGACGGGAGCGGCCTTGCCCGCCTTGCATACACGCTCCATTTTCCCGACGGAGGAAGCGCCGTCGCAGACCACATTCGACAGCGCATGCAATGGGTGCATACGACCTTTCGCGACCACCTGTCGCGGCTGCAAAATCCAGATATTCCTACATCACGGTAGTTTTACACCCATTTTATGACAAAAATGTCCGAATATTTATGCATAACTACTTTTCTTTCCGTTTTTTGTATGGTAGCTTCCGTAAAGCATTAACGCAGTAGCGAAACTACCGCTCAGGAGGAACGCAGATGAGTTACAGTTCACCCAAGGACATTCTCAATCTGATCGAGCAGGAAAACGTACAGGTTGTGGACCTGCGTTTTATGGACTTCCCCGGACTCTGGCAGCACTTCAGTGTACCGGCGCACGAGATCGACGAAGATACATTCTCCGAAGGTCTCGGATTCGACGGATCGAGCATCCGCGGCTGGCAGGCGATCAACGAAAGCGACATGATCGTAAAGCCCGTCATTTCAAGTGCATTCATCGACCCGTTCATGGCCGCAAAGACCCTGGTCATGACCTGTGACATTTCCGATCCGATCAGCGGCGAGGACTACACCCGCGACCCGCGAAGCGTCTGCCGCAAAGCAGAGAACTACCTCAAGTCAACCGGACTCGGTGATACGGTATTCTTTGGCCCGGAAGCAGAGTTCTTCGTATTCGACGACATTCGCTTCGACCAGAACGAGCATTCCGGATACTACTTTGTCGATTCTGTCGAAGGTCGATGGAACACCGGACGCGACGAGAACCCGAACCTCGGCTACAAGCCACGCTACAAGGAAGGCTACTTCCCCTGCCCGCCGACCGACAGCCTGCAGGACATGCGAAGCGAAATGATGCTTATTCTCGAGGCGCTCGGTGTCTCGATCGAAGCGCAGCACCACGAAGTTGCCACCGGCGGACAGTGCGAAATCGACATGCGCTTCGCACCCATGGTCGAAATGGCAGACAACCTGCTCAAGTACAAGTACGTAATCAAGAACGTCGCTCGTCGCCACAACAAGAGCGTCACCTTCATGCCGAAGCCGCTGTGGAACGACAACGGAAGCGGTATGCACGTTCACATGTCCATCTGGAAGGACGGCAAGAACCAGTTCTACGGCGACGGCTACGCAGGACTGTCCGAAACCGCGCTGTACGCGATCGGCGGACTGCTGAAGCACGCTCCGGCGGTACTCGCGTTCAGTAACCCGACCACCAACAGCTACAAGAGACTTGTACCTGGCTTTGAGGCACCGGTTAACCTCGCGTACTCGAGCCGAAACCGAAGTGCCGCGGTCCGCATCCCGATGTACTCCAAGAGCGAGAAGGCGAAGCGCTTCGAGTTCCGTTGTCCGGACCCGAGCGGAAACGCATACCTGACCTTCAGCGCCATGCTTATGGCAGCGATCGACGGTATCCAGAACAAGATCGATCCCGGTCAGCCGCTCGACAAGAACATCTACGACCTGCCGGCAGCTGAGGCAGCCAAGGTACCCAAGACCCCGGGAAGCCTGCGCGAAGCACTGGCGCACCTCGAGGCCGACCACGAGTTCCTGCTCAAGGGAGACGTGTTCACCAAGGACGTCGTTGAGACCTGGATCGAATACAAACTCGAGAACGAGGTCATGCAGATCGACACCCGACCGCATCCCTACGAGTTCGCGCTCTACTCGGATATCTAAACCGTGTACTCAGGGCGGTCCGTCGAACGGACTGCCTGACACCGCACAC
>SKKC01000125.1 GCA_007121695.1 Spirochaetales bacterium
CGCGAACCTCCGTACCTATGACGCTCTGAAACTCCCTGACCATGTCGGGAAAGGGGCTCGGGCCGAGCGCGCTTCCGAGCAGATAGTGCGTGTCTGCGAAGTTCGCAGACCAGTCGCGCATCGCTTCGTTCACCGCGTCCTTCAGCGTACGCGCGCCGGAGGTCACCGGCACCACCTCTGCCCCGTACATCTCCATCCAGAAGACGTTTGGTTTCTGCCGCCGCATGTCGACCTCGCCCATGTAGACCCGGCACTCGAGACCAAGCTTCGCGCAGACGGCAGCCGTTGCGACCCCGTGCTGCCCTGCCCCGGTTTCGGCGATAATGCGCGGCTTTCCCATGCGTTTTGCCAGGAGCGCCTGCCCGAGCGCGTTATTGATCTTGTGCGCTCCGGTGGCTGCAAGCCCCTCGAGCTTAATGTAGATCTGCGCGCCGCCCACGTCGCGCGTGACGTTCTCTGCGAACAGGAGCGGGGTTGGGCGTCCCACGTAACTCGACAGCAGGCGGTGAAACTCTGCCATGAACGCTTCGTCCGCGAGGGCGTCAACGAAGGCCGCTTCGAGTTCATCGAGCGGCGAACGAAGCACCTCGGCCACGTAGCGACCGCCGAACTCGCCGAAAAAATCGTTGTATATCTGCCTCACTGTATCGCCTCCTGTGCGACTGCCGCGTCAATTTCGGAAAATAGTGCTCGTATCTTTGTCTCGTCCTTGAACCCGGTTTCGTCCTCGAGCCCGCTGGAGACGTCAATGAGCTCCGGGGCGAAACTTCGCACGAGCTCGCCGACGTTGTCTGGCCGTATACCGCCTGCGACCCAGAGCGGCCCCTGCGCGCGCACTTCATCGAGTATCGCAGGATCGAGTCTCCGACCGGTTCCGCCGCGCGCATCGCGACTGTACGCGTCGACAAGGCAGCGTGGACAGTGAAAATCCGGAATGCGCGAGGCGTCGGCCGGTGTGCGTAACTGAAGCGCCTTGTAGTAGGGAAAGGCGAGCGACGCGCATTCATCCGGCGTCTCGTCTCCGTGCAGCTGCACCGCGTCGAGCAGACCCTCGGCGAGAAGTTCCTGTACTTCAACAGGCAATACAGCCTGCGCGTGTTCCCCGTCGCGGGCGACGACCACCGCGACCTTGAGCGCCGGAAGCCCCGCGCATTCGCGCACGCATTCGACGCTGCTTCTTCGCGGACTTTCGGCAAACACGAAGCCGAGCAGATCGGCTCCGGCGGACACCGCCGCTTCGGCGTCTGAGGCGCGCATAATGCCGCAGACCTTCACCCACGGACGCGGACGTACGCGCGAGGTCAGATCGTGCCAGAAGCCGGTGGGGGCGGGGGCATTCGCTGAGGCGCGATTTCCCGCAGGGGTGGCGTTGGCAGCAGCCGCGGGGCCGGTCGCAGGGGTGGCGTTGGCAGCAGCCGCGGGGCCGGTCGCGGCGGCGCGGGTGCCCGCAGCCGTGGCCGCCCGCGCGCCAAGTGCGAGTCCGCGCTGTATCGCCGGAACACGGGTGTGATCGCGAACCACAGACTCACCGACGAGTATACCGCTGAAGCCCGACTGCGCGGCGAGCGCTGCCTGCTCTTCTTCAAAAATACCGGACTCGTACACGACACTGCACGGCCAGTCTATCGCATGACGCACCCGCAGGGGCCCAAGCGGGTCTATACGAAAGGTTTTGAGGTCGCGCGCGTTCACCCCGACAAGAGCCGGGGCGAGCGGCGCCACGCGACGCGCCTCCTGCGCATCGTGCACTTCAATAAGCGTGGCCATGCCGAGCTCGACGGCGCGCTCGTGCATATCGGCAAGCGTGCCGTCTGACAGGAGCGAGGCGATAAGCAGAATGCAGTCGGCACCCGCGCGGTAGGAGTACTCGACGTCGGTCACGTCGAGCAGGAAGTCCTTGCGCAGGACGGGGGTGTCCGGAAAGGTCTTTTTTATGACCATAAGGTCGGTCAGGCTTCCGCCGAAGTTGTCTTCCTCGGTCAGGACCGAGATCGCGTCGGCGCCGAGTTCACGGTACAGCCCGGCCTGCCGCACCGGCTGCATGCTGCCGTTGATCGTGCCGCGCGAGGGGCTTTTTCGCTTGAACTCGCAAATGACAAAGTTCTCGTCTGGAAAAGGCACAACCGGGTGCAGGCGCTCCTGCGGCACGCGCGATGAGAGGCTGTAGCCCTCGCTCGCAATGCGGGCCCGCCGGGTATCGGCGATGCGGGTCAGAATGTCGGCTGCCTCGTTCATGCCGCCCCCTCGTCGGGTGCACCCGGATGCGACTTCACGAGAATCTCCTGAATACGCGACGCGGCAGACCCGTCTGCAAGTGCACCTCTTACGCGCTCCACTCCGGATGCCAGGTCGTCGGCTATGCCGCAGACCCACAGCGCTGCCCCCGCGTTCAGAAGAACTGCGTCGCGCACGGCTTCCGGTCCACCCCCGGCCAGAAGCTCGCGGGCGATCGCGGCGTTCTCGTCTGCCGTGCCTCCGGCGAGGTCCGAGGTCGCGTGGCCGGTAATCCCGTACTCGGCCGGATCAATCTCGAACTCGCGAATACTGCCGTCTGCCTCGAGCAGGGCCGCGTGGGTCTTCGTCGCCGGGCTAATCTCGTCGAGGCCGTCGTGGCCGTGGACCACCAGAGCCCGCGTGAGGCC
>SKKC01000223.1 GCA_007121695.1 Spirochaetales bacterium
ACACCGATATTCCCGAACCGGATGCGTTGCTCGTACGCAGCGCAAAGCTGAACGATGAAACCTTTCCACAGTCCGTCAAGGCGATCGGTCGCGCTGGCGCCGGGTACAACAACATCCCGGTGACTCGCTGCACGGAGCAGGGAATAGTGGTGTTCAACACGCCGGGTGCAAACGCGAACGGCGTCAAGGAGCTCGTGATCGCCGCTCTTTTGCTCTCGAGCCGGAAGATCAGCGAGGGTATCGCGTGGTCGCGCGCGGCCGCGGCAGACGGCGCCCCGGATCTTGCCGCGCTCGTCGAGAAAGAGAAGAAGCGCTTCGTCGGTCCGGAAATCATGGGAAAAACCATTGGGGTCATAGGGCTCGGCGCAATCGGGGTCATGGTCGCGAATGCAGCGTGCCACCTTGGCATGAAGGTAATCGGCTACGATCCCTACATTAGCGTGAACTCTGCCTGGGAACTGGACGGTGCCGTCGGTCGCGCCGGGTCGCTTTCCGAAGTGTACAGCCGCGCCGACTACATTAGCATTCATGCTCCGCTCACGGACAATACCAGAGGAATGATAGACGATGCGGCGGTTGCACAACTGAAGCACGGAGCACGAATCATTAACCTTGCGCGCGGAGAGCTCGTCGACAACGCTGCGGTCCGCCGTGGCCTTGATCGTGGCGTTATCAGTTGCTATGTAACCGACTTTCCTGCAGACGATCTGGCCGCACACGACGGCGTGATTCCGATTCCGCACCTTGGCGCCTCTACGCCCGAGGCGGAAGACAACTGCGCAGTCATGGCGGCCGAACAGCTTTCGGATTTCCTCCTGTTCGGCAACATACGGAACTCGGTCAATTTTCCCGCCTGCGAGATGCCCATGGGCGATGGCGATCGGCTGCTGGTTTCCAACCGGAATATTCCGAATATGGTAGGACAGATCACCGGAATACTTGCCGCGCAGAACGCGAATATTTCGGACATGCTGAACAAGCACCGCGATTCTATCGCCTACAATATCATTGACCTCGAAGACGAAGTATCTGACGAGACGCTCACCTTGCTGCGGAAAATCGACGGCGTTATTTCCGTCCGAAAAGTTACGGCCCGGCAGCGATAGGTCATGGCAGCCCGGAAACGAACACGTTTCGTCTGCAGCGCCTGCGGCCACGACGAGCAGAAATGGCTCGGGCGCTGTCCCGCCTGCGGGAACTGGAACACCCTCGAAGAAACGGATGCAGCGACCGCGCAGTCAGGGTCAGCTCCGAGGCGCGCTGCATCGACAACGGCCGACGCGCTTCTGCTGGAGAAAATCCGCACGCAGGAGTCGTTACGGATAAAGACCGGACTTGCGGAATTCGACCGGGTTCTCGGGGGCGGCGCAAGCCTTGGGTCGAGCACGCTCATAGGGGGCGAACCCGGCATCGGGAAGTCAACGCTGCTCCTGCAGGCCGCAGGAGCGACCGCGAGCACCTTTACAACGCTCTACGTGACGGGTGAGGAAGCGGCCGGACAACTGAAACAGCGCGCGGACCGGCTCGGAGTCCGCGGCGAACAGCTTCACATCCTCGCCAATGCGAACCTTTCTTCAGTCCTGAGAAACCTCGAAAACGTGAAACCGGACATTGTGATCATCGATTCGGTACAGACGCTGTACTCGGAAGACGCGGCAAGCACGCCCGGAAGTCCGACACAGCTGCGATACTGTACGTTCGAGATCGCGGACTGGGCGAGAAATCACTCCGCTGTCTGTTTTTTCGTCGCACACGTTACGAAGGACGGCTCAATCGCAGGGCCGAAGGTCATGGAACACATGGTCGATACGGTTCTGCTGTTCGAAGAGGCGGAAGGGTCGACCCGCATTCTGCGGGCGACAAAAAACCGCTTCGGAGCTACAGACGAAATCGGCCTCTTTTCCATGGTGCAGTCGGGATTGCGGGAGGTAAGCGACCCGTCGGCTCTCTTTCTCGTGAGACGCGACGGTCCACAACCGGCGGGTGCCGTAGTCGCGCCGGTATACGAAGGAACACGTATTCTGCTGGTCGAGATACAGGCGCTGACTGTTCCCGCGAAGGGTGGCGTGTCGCGGGTGTTCTCTGACCGCATAGAGTCAGCGCGGGTCAGCAGGGTCGCAGCGGTCCTGGAAAAACACGCAGGACTTGGTCTGAACGACCAGGATCTGTATGTGAACGTCGCTGGCGGCATGCGTATTTCCGAAGTAGGGATAGACCTGCCGGTCGCGCTTGCTCTCTACTCGGCAGCGACCGGAACTCCGGTGCATCCGCACACGGCGGTGACCGGCGAGCTGAGTCTGGCAGGGGAAATTCGCCCCGTCGTCGGGCTTGAGCGGCGGCTGAGAAGCGTCGTTGACGCCGGGTTGACCTGTCTGATAGGGCCGGATCACCTGTCGGCAGGCGAACGCGGTTCGGTGGCAGGCCACAGTGCCCTGCGCGCGGCATCGGGCGTCGTTGGAGCTCTGAAAGCAGCCTTCTCGTCTACAGCAAAGACGTCAGATAGGGAATCCCGATAAAGGTTCCGATACTGCTCCCTATGGTTGAAAACGTAAACACAAGCAGCACGCGAGTAATACGGTTCCGGAAGAATCCCCTGAACGACGTAATGTCGGTCTGAAGATTCTCGAAATCCCGTACACGAGGTTTACGAAACACCGCCTCGAGCAGGCCCGTAACGAAACCGACGCCGACGGTGGGATTCATGGACGTAATCGGCGCGGCGACAAACGACGCGAGTACGGTCAGGGGATGCGCAAGGGCGAGAATCGATCCGATAGCGCTCAGACTGCCGTTGACGAGCACCCACAACAGAAACATGTCTCGTGTGAGATCCCACCCCGACCGCAGGAACCCGGCGGCAAAGAGCGACGCCACGGCGACGGGAATGAGCCACGGAAGCAGTCTCGCGACAAAGCCCCTGGGCGGTATCTGGTCGAGTTCGGCGAGCGGCGGGTCGAGTGGACCGGCCTGAAGTTCATTCATGGTGCGAATTATGCCGGGAACGTGTCCGGCCCCGACCACCGCGAGAATGGTCGACCCCTGCGCCTCGTGAATCTTTTCGCCGAGGTAGCGGTCGCGTTCGTCGATAAGTACCCGCTTGGCCCCCGGAAGATAATCGCTGAGCTCCTCCATCATGGCGCTCAGGGCGTCTGTTTCCTTCAGCGATTCGATGTCCGCCTCCGATATCGACTCGCCTCCGAACATGGACCCGAGGAGCGCCGCCATCATTTTGCTCTTGCTCCACAGGCCGCCACTTGCCCATGCGCGTTTCAGGGTAATCTGAATCTCCCTGTCGCACAGGACAACGGGTATGTTCTTTTCCTGCGCGATGCCGACGGCCTCGACCATTTCGGCACCGGGTTTTACGCCAAGCTCTTTCCCGATCCGCCGCTGAAAGCTCGCGAGCGCAAGGTTCCCGAGCAGCAGAAAACCTTTTCCCTGACGTATTACGTCGTAGATATCGAGTTTCTTCCACGCCTCGGTATCGGTGAGACTGCGATAGCGTGACTCGTCGATCTCGATACACATACAGTCCGGCTGTTCCGCTTCGGCGAGTTGCCTCACCTGCTGCACGCTCGCCTGCGAGACGTGAGCCGTGCCAACCAGGACGATGCGGCGCCCCTCCGACTCGATTATCGTGGTGCCCTCGTAGAGCTGCGTTGTTTCGTCTGTCATTCCCTGCCCATCGCCTGTAAAAATCGTTTTCTGAGCCCCTGCTCACCGGGAAACAGATCCCGTGGTATACTACCCCCGCCCATATGTACGTGCCCGCCCCCGGACCCCAGCCCCTTGAGCGCTCTGCGGAGCACTACATCGGACGGACGCGCACTGTCTTCGCTTCGCACCGATATTCTGTACTCATCGCGGTCCGGTTCCACCACACACACGAAATGCAGCTCCCGCAGTCCAAGGAAGAAATCCGCGACCAGCGCCATAGCCTCGGCGGAGCATTCCTGCTCCAGCATAATGAATGCAAAATCATCGGCGACTTCACACGAGTTAATCGCTTCCCGGAACAGCCCGAGGTCGGAAATGCTCAGGCTGTTCTTGAGCAGCCTGCTTCCTGTTTCCCAGTCTCCCTGGAAATAGAGCGTCGAGAAGGCTTCCAGATCCACCGGTGCGACGCCCCGCGTCATGAAGGCGGTGTCCATCATGAGTCCCATCAGGAGCATGGTCGCCACGCTCTTTTTCATGGGTGCGTCCGCGTCGCGGAAATACTCATAGAAAATCGTCGAGCAGGACCCGTAGTCGGGGCGAATATCGTGGTATGGACAATCGGGTTCTTCGGGCGGCTTATGGTGGTCAATGACCGCAACCACTGTTCCGGGAAGACCGGTCATGTTCCGATTTCCGATGAATCCATCTACCAGAATCAGTTGCGCATCGTCCGTGAACGTCATGGTACGCGTACTGTGTATGGGGATTTCAAGCAGTTTTATCGCTTCGCTCAGGCTTTCGCTCTGTACGGCACCGCCATAGCACAACGTCGACTCGACTCCGCGTGCAAGGAGCAGGTGCATGAGACCAAACGCGCTTGCCACGGCGTCGTGATCGGGAAAATCGTGTGCCTGAATGTACACAGGCTTCGCCGTATCCAGGTGTGAAACCAGTTCATCTACACCCTTCATGAGCGTCCTCCAGGGATCCTACCGTGCATGGCCTTGTCCATAGGTGTCAAGGAACCACCCGGCCAGTTCGAATTCGATGGATCCCTCGATCTCCGGCACGCGGGCGTTTTCCAGCAGGGCGTCGGCCAGAGCGGTCCGTCCGAGCATGGCGTACAGGGCCCCCAGATAGAAGCTCATGCGGGCACGGGTGGCCGCGTCACGATTACTCTGTATTCGCCGTATGGTCAGATCGTCGTTTCGGGGTCTGACGAACTCCACAGCTATCTGCGAGTACAGGCTGTCGGTTCCGGCGAGCCTGCGTACCTGTTCAAACCACTGGTTTGCCTGCGTCTGCCTGCCGTCCTGCCGGAGCGCGATACCCGTCAACAGCGCAAAGGACGGCACCCGATGCAGTTCGTCGAAGGTCCGCTCGAAGTAGCGCGCCGCCTGCGCAAAGTCACCGGTAAGGAACGATGTCGCAGCGAAGGGGGCAAAGGCGTCGCGATAGCCAGGCTCGACCGACAGCACGTGTATATAGTCGGCCAGCGCGTCCTGGTACCGCCCGACCGCATAGAGGCTGTTCGCCCGATGAAAGAAAAACAGAAAAACATCGCTGTTCAACCCGATTGCTTCATTGAACCGGTCAACCGCTTCCTGATGTCGCCCCGCCTCCTGAAGTACCCTGCCCAGATCGTAGCGGTGCCATGGTGACTGCGGCTCGAGCGCAATTGCGGTCTGGTACGACTCCACCGATTCGTTTGTCCGGCGCAGAATCGCGAGTACCCGCCCCCGTTCGGCGTGAACGAAGCCCGCCTCGGGATCGACGCTCAGTGCGCGATCGATGTACTCGAGCGCGACCCGCCTCGGCGGGCGATCGATGTTGATCCGGGCCATACCTACGAGCGATCCGAAGTGCTCCGGGTCGGCATTCAGGGCTGTCTGAAAGTATCGTTCCGCGTCCCGTGTGCGCCCGTCGGCGAATGCAATTGTCCCGAGGGCGGCACCGGCACCAACATGGTCCGGTTCGACCTCGATCGCATGCAGGAGCAGGCCTTCTGCTTCGCTGGAGTCGTCGGTAATGAGCGCGCGAACATACAGCGCGTCTGCCTGAACCGCAGACGGATGTCCTGCCACCAGTCGGTACACGGCATCTGCCGCAGCAATATCCCCGTCTGCAAGCCGGACGTGCCCGTAGGCAAGCCAGAGTTCGGGTACAGCTGGAGGCGGTCCGATCTGCTCAAGCAACGATCGCGCCTCGTCTGCGTTTCCGGCACGCAGTGCCGTGACTACCATCCCGGCCAGTTCCTGTTCGTCCGGCAGATCAGCCTCGTCGACCTCGTCGACAGGCTCGTCGACGGGCGGCACAGCGTCGTCTATCGGGCGTACCGCAGCGACCCTGTTCCCCGGCGTCGCGCATGAGACGATAAACAGGGATGTAACGAGCACCGTTACAAACAGTGGTAGAAAAAACGTACGTTGTCGAAGCATGCTGTTCTGGTCACCTCATTCCGCGAATCGAAAGGGTATCTTGTTCAGATATGGCACGTCCAGACCTGAACTCTCTTGCTCAGATAGAGATCTCATTGGTACTATGCAGCAAAAGTATGACTGTCTGGATGCGCCGTTTTTCTTATGTAATGCCTTTACTGTTCGCAGGCCTCATTGCGCTGCTGTTTTTCCGTGAGTTCGAAGGAAACGAGCGCGTCGAATGGGAGGTCTCGGAGATTCGCCTCTCCGCTCACACCCTCGCACCGAATGCGCATCGGGACGGCCAGGTGCGCAGTCTCAGCGTCGCCACGGACGGTTTCGTCGTTGACCTGTCGCGCGGCAGCGGTATCGTGCGACGAAGTGACAGCGGGCGCGCGTCGATCCTGAACCCCATCGATTTTCGCGAGCGCGAAGGCGGCTTCATTGTCGAGCTGGAAGATGGGTACGCATTGGAGATACTTCGGGAACCGGGCGATCGCCTGGCTATACAGCTCGCGATTGCGAAACCCGCCGAACGTGAACGTGTCAGATCCTACGAGTTTTCCTTTCGGGCGGCAGAAGGTGCCCAGTTTCGTCGCACGGACAATAGTCCGGTGCTCGAGATACAGGTCGGTGACCGTATCTACAATCTGCTGCTGCCGGAGAGCGCGTTATTCGATGCCGTGAACCGGCGTATTATTCTGGCACCGGAGCCCGATACCCAGACCATTCGATACGTGTTCGAACCCGAACCGGATGCAGGAACCATCGCTACATGGGCAAGATCGGGCGAGCTTTCCCTGAACAGCGCCGACTACGAAGCCATACTCGACGCGTTTGCCAGCGACCTTGTCGATAGCTGGAATGCCCGGTTCTCGCCCGCAGCGGGAACGTGGCAACGGCCTGAAGGCGCGGCAGTTTTCGACGAGCGCATCGCAGCCGCCCTCATGTCACGGGCATGGGGAAGCACCGCATACGATCTGCGGGCTGCCGAGCTGCGAAACGCAGCATCCATACACGCCTCAGCACGCAGCTTTCGCACTGCACCATACTTCGGCGATCTGAACCGTCTGGCACCGGCAATGCGCGAGGAGCTTCGCAGTCAGGAAACCGATCTCAGGGCGCTGGTCGCAGGGGATCCGGTGGAGCTGCTGCATACCAGCGACGCGATCCTGCGCATGAACATCTCGTCCATTCTCACGCGAATTGCCGACGACGCACTCACAAGCGCCGCGCACGACGCTATCGAAGGGCTGTCGGTCACCGATCTGGACATCCCGGATGCTATCCGGATTCTTGAACTGCTCTATCGCGAGTCGGGTGTCTCCGACGATCTCCGGCAGATTCTGTCCGCCTTTGAGCAGGCATCTGTCGACCGGATTACCGAAGCAGTGCGGCGCACACCGTCGGGTTTCTATGTAGAGTCACAGCCCGGCACCGTTGAGTTCGAGCATACGGTTCGAGCAGGGCTCGCATTCGCCGCGTTTCCCGGTGACAACCGGGTGCAGCAGCTCGGCCGGCACCTTGTACGGGATGCGCTGGAACTCGCCGACGACCAGCTGACTCTCCCCCGTACGGGAGCTCTTACACAGGGAGCAGTCGAAACGCTGAGCGGATATCTTCTTCCCGAAGAATGGTACCATTTTCTGCGGCCGCAGCCGCAGGCGGTGCGCATGACCCCGCTTCCTGCTCCATTTGACGAGGGAGCATTTCTGCTATCGGCCGTACGACTTGCAGACGTACGGGCCACAACAGGGCAGGTTGTCGTCGAGCTGGAAAACGTTCCGAACAGAACGCACTACATTGTCATGCAGGAAGTGCCTTCGTTCCGGAACATGGAGCTGTTTCGCCTTGACTGGCGGAACGATCCGAACTTCGAGAACTTCAGTAGAGGACGCAATTTTAACTCATCAGCAGGAACGCTCAAGATCAAGTATACCGACACCCAGCCGACCGGGCGGATTGTCCTGACGCTGTAACGGAACGCATGAGTATTCCTGAGCTGTTTTCACACACCCCGGCGACGCATCACATCTACCTTATGCGTCATGGGGAAAGCGAAGGGAACCTGCAGGGTATCATGCAGGGCCGTCGTGACTATCCACTGACCGAACGCGGGCGCACACAGGCCGAAGCTGCAGCGAACTGGTTTCAGAACCGCGCAATCGATCTCGTGCTCAGTTCGCCGCAGACACGCGCGCTCGAAACGGCACGGATCGTGCATCGTTCAATATGCCCACCGGACAGAGAACTTCCCCTTCACACGCTCGAGGATCTGTCGGAAGTGGACCTCGGATGCTTCAGCGGACTCACGAGACAGGACGCAGCGATACAGTTTCCGGAGCTCGCCCGACGGGTACAGATCGAAACCTGGGACGCAGTTCCGGACGCCGAACACTCCGATCGATTGCGGGAACGGGCTGTTCGGGTCTGGGAACGGATAATTATCGAGCTCGGGAACCGGCGGAACATGCTGGTCGTGAGCCACGGAGGTTTTCTGCAATGGCTGATCAAGACGAGCATGGGCGCGGACGATACCCGGTGGAATCTGCGATTTCATTCGAGTAATTGTGGTATACATGAATGCGCACTTATGAGACGGTCAGCAGAGCACGTCATTCTCGAGTGGAACCGAATAAACATGGTGGCTTCGTCCACCGGAGGAGTCTGAGTACATGAAAGAGTACCGTATTGCAGTATTGCCGGGCGACGGGATTGGCCCCGAAGTCATGAACGAGGCGGTACAGATTCTGCAACTTGTCGCAGGGAGACACGGATTCTCGCTGTCGCACACACAGGCCGATGTCGGCGGGTGTGCGATCGACTCACACGGAGTAGCACTTCCC
The DNA here is from genome assembly GCA_007121695.1 of Spirochaetales bacterium. Lineage (GTDB taxonomy): Bacteria > Spirochaetota > Spirochaetia > DSM-27196 > SKKC01 > SKKC01. The sequence continues at coordinate 8,921 of SKKC01000223.1, forward strand.
GATTCGACGGTAAAACTGTGCGAGGAAAGCGATGCGATCCTGTTCGGGAGCGTCGGAGGCCCGCAGTGGGAACACCTGCCTCCGGCAGAACAGCCGGAACGAGCCGCCCTCCTCCCCCTTCGCAAACACTTTGGACTGTATGCGAATCTGCGCCCCGCCATTGTACACGCCGAACTCGCCCATCTGAGTCCGCTGAAAGCCGAAATCGTCGGCGAGGGACTGGATGTGCTTGTCGTACGCGAGCTGACCGGTGGAATCTACTTCGGCAGCCCGAAGGCCGACGAAGGGTCACACGCCTACGATACGCTCGTCTACCGCGAAGACGAAGTCGAACGCATCGCGCGGGTGGCGTTCGAGGCGGCACGAGGCCGACGTGGCCGACTCCACAGCATCGACAAGGCAAACGTTCTGTCGTCCATGGTGCTCTGGCGACGCGTCGTGGAGCGGGTTGCGAAGGATTACGCCGACGTCGAACTTGTTCACATGTACGTCGACAACGCCGCGATGCAGCTCGTCAGGAATCCGCGTCAGTTCGACGTTCTTGTCTGCGGGAACATGTTTGGTGATATCCTGAGCGATGAAGCTTCAATGATTACCGGCAGCCTCGGCATGCTCCCGAGTGCCAGCCTCGGGGAAAGCGGCGCATCCGGTCGTCGATTCGGCCTGTACGAGCCTATCGGCGGAACGGCGCCTGATATCGCTGGCAAAGGTATAGCAAACCCGATCGCGCAGATACTCAGCGCAGCCATGCTTCTCAAGTACAGTCTGAATGAACACGATGCGGCGGCAACCATAGAGTCGGCCGTGGAAACCGCGCTTTCGAACGGGCCGTTACCGGCGGATCTTGCAGCCGCAGGATCCCCGACTGCGGGAACACAGGAAATCGGAGAACGGGTTCGAGCGGCCATTCAAGCCGGGTAGGCCGATGCACCGTACAGCTCCGTGTCGTCGTCAGCCTTCAAGCCGACGACGACGGAGCTCCTCCATGACGTCGGCAAACGACCGTCCTTCGTGCTCCAGAAGCACTGCCAGATGAAACATGAGATCGGCTGACTCCGATACGAGTTCGGTTGGGTCAGCGGCCAGACAGACCTCAATGCCTTCCTCACCGACCTTTTTCCGGATTTTTGCCCCGCCCTGCGAAAACAGATACGTCGTATAGGAGCCGTCTTTCGGGTTCACTCGACGTTCGTGTACGGTCTGCTGCAAGTGATCAAGTTCGTCTCCGTGCGAGGAAGTGCCT
>SKKC01000200.1 GCA_007121695.1 Spirochaetales bacterium
ATCGCGTTTGTCGGTGGCATAGGACTGCTCGGTGACGGGCCTCTGGTGTTCATCATCAACATAGGTCGTATTCTGCTGGCGGCGGCGCTCGTTCTGACCGGCGTCTCGGCCATATACTACTGGGCACCTGCCGCGGGAGCCCGCAGCAGATTTGCCTCACCGGGTGCATTGCTTGCGACAATCGCGATCGCGGTCGTAAACGGCGGGTTCAATTTCTACGTTGAGAACCTGAGCAACTGGAATGCGATATATGGAACCATTGGCACTGTCGTAGTCCTGCTGCTCTGGTTGTACAGCGTTTCCATGGTTCTTCTGATCGGATTCGAACTGAACGTCAGCATTACCGAGGCAGGCTCAAACGGCTCGCCGTCGGATCTTCTCAAGGCCCGTGAAAACGAGCATGACGGCGAAAGGCACGGGCATCACGAGCACGCGCATTGATTTCGGCTGCCAGTTCGGCGGCCATTCGACGGCGGCTCCGGTGAATCGCGAGGGATAAGGTATGCCGGACGTGAAGGCGGCTGCTGTTTCCATAGTGTATCACGAGCCTGGGTCGCGTCAGCATGTGTTCCATGCGTGCGGACAGAAGCTCCATGTTCGATAGACGGGAATCGGTGACGCCGTCCGATCGCTTCAGAACCAGGCAGTCCGGTTCGAGTCTCAGTCGATACGCCGCCAGTTCCGTCTGTGTGCTGGCGTCCTCGTGCCCGCAGGGCAGTGCTTCGATCACGAACCGCAGGCTATCACGACAACGCGTCGCGAGTCTCGTGGAATTATCCAGCGCTTTCCCCTATACTATACGGTAATGATTTACGCCATGGAGGGTGTATGAAACGCTTTATTATCGGTCTGGGAATTCTGCTCGGAGCGGTTCTTACTCTGTCGGCTCAGGACGCGGACCTGGTGGGGCCATGGACGGCCTTTCGGGCGATCGAGCTGAGCAACTTTACCATCAGCGATTACCGGAATCCACCTAACCCCGCCGATCTGCCCGAAGGGCAGCTCACGATAAACGCAGACGGTACGCTGACTTCGGATTTCCTGGACTTCGACGCGTGGAGTTTCGAAGACCAGTTCCTGATTCTGACCGACGGCCAGAGGAACGCATTCTTCATTCCGCGGATCATGGGGCCGGACACCCTGTATCTGCTGCGGGTCAGCGTTACCGAACGAAACCGGGAAGTGACCCACATTCGCGTCGACAGACCGGGAAGCCTGATCGTCGTCCGAGACCTCTAACCACCGCCAACAGGCTGTTCTGCGATCCAGCGAACCAGATCGGCGGGAACCCACCCGGACCCGCCTCGGCCAAGCAGAACCTCGTAGTAGAGTACCTCCTCATGCCAGGCGATTGACCGGACCCGATACACCCGTAGCCGTCCGTTCAGCGGGTCTGCCTGGTCGGTCAGTGCATCGAAGACCGGCGCGTCCCGACCGGGCTCCGCACGCACGTACACCACCGGGACAACAGGCTCGACAAGAGACTGCCGCGACAGCCGGGCGTCGGAGGTAACGGTGCGGCCGGATATGCGGCGAGTGGTACGGTCGACGCTGACGTCGACTCCATCGAATGACTGCACGGCATACTGGTGCACTCCCGTCACCTCGCCACGCCCGTTCCGGACAAAGGCGTGTACATAGTCGAAACGAGTCCGCCCGAGATCGGTTTCCTCCACAAACCAGGTAATGAACTCGGGGCTTCCGCTCTCGAGAAGAAACCACTGCGTCTCCACAGTCCGTGCACCGCTGTACATTCCTCCGATATGGCTGTCCGTAACAATTCTGACTGACAATACCGGCTGCCTGCTGCCGAAGGGATACATTATTTCCAGGCCGAGGATGCGCGCGTGGAGGGCACGATTCCCGCCGTCGAAGACGCGCGAAAAGCTCAGGCGTGTCACACCGGCAGGCTCATCGAGTTCGCCCCCCGTCCGGGTGAGCTGCAGTTCCTGTTCGGTCGGTTCGGGTAGCCCTGCCCGGGCAGGCACCTCACAGACGGCTACGCGTATGCGATACTCCGGAAAGACAGCTATCAGTTCACAGAGCTCTGCAGCCGCGATAACTCCTGCGGTCAGGAACAGGAGTACTCCGATGCATACCGTGTATCTGTGCAGTGTATCGTTCACCGGTGCAGGGTACGCGACCAGACACACGTTTCACAAGCAATGTGTGATACGATGCGCCGTATGCTGATCCCCGTTCTGATCGGTCTCACCGGTATCACGATTGTCATTCTCCTGTGGCCCGTGCTTCAGTCGCCAGCGAGTGGTCGACCGCGCACGCGTCGCCGCAGAAACGCAAATACGCGTACCACCGCGGCGCGGGCGCGTACCACCGGGACGCCGGCGCGCAAGTGCCCGGTATGTCACGCCCCCCTGCTCCCCGGCGAACGAATAAAGAGCGTGGTATTTTCCGGTGGCACTGCCCACAGGGAAATACAGGAACATACCACCCATATCTTCGGCTGCCCGCACTGCTACCCGCAGAACACCCGAAATCCCAGGCTGTGTCCGGTCTGCGACAGCACGCTGTCACGCGACGGCTACCTGATCGCCCGCATGTTCAAGCGTCCGGGGAAGAAGGATCATGTTCATGTGCTCGGCTGCACCGAGTGCCGATTGAGAGGCAGGTCAC
>SKKC01000415.1 GCA_007121695.1 Spirochaetales bacterium
ACGCGGGCTGCGTGACACGGTAGCCTGACTACCGGTTTTTCATGGGTGTGTACGGTCTGCTGCCGAGAACATTCTTGTAGGCCGGGCGGATAATTCGCTTCCCGATGGCAATCTCTTCGAGTCGGTGTGCGCACCAGCCTGCAACTCGTGATATTGCAAAGATCGGGGTAAACAGCTCGTGCGGAATGCCAAGCATTCGGTACACAAGTCCCGAGTAGAAGTCGACGTTTGCACAGATTGTCTTGTCGTTCTTCCTGACCCGGGCGAAAATCTCCGGCGTCAGGGATTCGATTTTTTCATACAGGGCAAACTCTTCCGCGTACTCGTCGGTTTTTTCCGCGAGTTCGCGAGCCTTGGCTTTCAGGAGCACCGCTCGGGGATCGCTGAGCGTGTAAATGGCGTGCCCCATGCCGTACACCAGTCCGGATCGGTCGCCAACCTCCTTCCTGAGGATGCGTTCGAGGTAGCTGCCGACATCGCTGTCGCTGTTCCAGTTCTTCACGTGCTCTTTTATGTCATCCATCATGCGGGACACCTGTATGTTTGCACCGCCATGGCGCGATCCCTTCAGCGATCCGACTGCCGCCGAAATAGCCGAGTAGGTGTCGGTGGCGGAGCTCGATACCACGTGGACGGTGAATGCAGAGTTGTTTCCTCCCCCGTGTTCGGCGTGCAGCACCAGGGCGAGGTCAAGGATCTCCGCTTCCAGTCGCGTAAAGGTCTGGTCGGGTCGTATCATCTGCAGCAGATTTTCGGCGGTCGAAAGACCGGCCTGTGGTGCGTGAATGTAGAGGCTTTCGCTGTCGAAGTAGTGTCGCTTCGCCTGAAAGGCGTACGCGACCATGACCGGGAATCGTGCGATCAGGTCAACCGACTGACGAAGCACGTTGGCAATTGAGTTGTCTTCCGGGTTGTCGTCGTAGGAGTAGGCACTGAGAATAACCCGGCCGAGCTTGTTCATGATATCGGGACTCGGAGATCGCATGACTATGTCCTGCCAGAATCCCTCGGGTGGTTCCCGACGGTCAGAAAGAACCTGCAGAAAGTTCTCGAGTTCCTGCGCTTTCGGAAGTTCTCCAAACAGCAGGAGATACGCGACTTCCTCGAACCCGAGGCGCTGATCCGTGGCGAAACCTGTGACAATATCGCGAACGTCGACCCCGCGATACCGCAGGCGTCCTTCGACCGGTGTCTTCTCGTTTTCATCGACTATATAGCCATGAACGTCGCCGATTTCGGTCAGTCCCGCGAGCACTCCGGTTCCGTCGTCGTTGCGCAGACCGCGCTTGACGCCGTACTTGCGGAACGACTCCATTGTAATAACACGCGGCCGGGAGACCTGTTCTACGTGTTCAAGAAAAAACGCATTTGCATCAATCATGGTTCTGTTACCTTCCGAAGGGCAGTGTACAGAATCCCGAGTTGCCGGTACAGGCGCGCCGAGGCGGTGCAGAAAGCGCTTTGTATATGGAAAAACCGGGACCCTCGGCGGGAACTGCCCTTTATCTACAGGTATTTTCGGGTACAATACCACTACCCCACCGAAAACAGGAGTTTGTCTGAATGATTGCTCAGGGTGTACAACTCATGGTTATTGGCATGAGCGTCGTGTTCATGTTTCTGCTTGTCCTTGTGGCCTGCATGAGCCTGCTCGCGACAATCGTGAAACTGATTCCGGGGCAGGTGTCTTCACGGGACAAAACGGCAGCTGTGGTGCTGCCCGGCTGTGTTGAAACAGTTCCCGATTGTCAGAAGAGCCTGGAGGCTGCTATTGCGGCGGTAGGGATTCACCATCGTAGGAGATCACAGTGAAAAAGATCGATGTCATGGTCACGGCGTTCCGAGACGGGTTTCAGTCCGTATTTGGCGCGCGGGTACTGACGAAGGATTTTCTGCCGGCTCTCGAGGCGGCGGTCGAAGCAGGAATTACTCATTTTGAGGTCGGTGGGGGCGCACGCTTTCAGAGCCTGTACTTCTATTGCAACGAAGATGCGTTCGAAATGATGGATGCCTGCCGAACCGTTGTCGGCCCGGATGTGAATCTGCAGACCCTCGCTCGCGGCATTAACGTGGTTGGCCTGGAAAGCCAGCCCTCAGACATTATTCGTATGCACGCGGAGCTTTTCAAGAAGCATGGTATTACGACGATACGCAACTTCGATGCGCTGAACGACGTGGACAACATCGATTTTTCCGGTCACTGTATTGCGGACGCAGTGCTCAACCACGAAGCGGCCGTAACGCTCATGGGCCTGCCGCCCGGGCTTTCCGGGGCGCACACCGCAGACTTTTATGTCGAACGGATACAGCAGATTCTCGACGCCGGAATTCCCATGCACTCCCTGGTTCTCAAGGATGCTTCCGGGACCGCGGTTCCACAGGTTGTATACGACACGGTGCTTCAGGCGAAAAAAATGCTGCCCTCCGATGTGCCGCTGCGGTTTCATACACACGATACGGCGGGGACCGGTGTTGCTGCATACCGCGCAGCACTCGATGCTGGTGTGGATGGTATAGATCTGTCCATGGCGCCGGTATCTGGCGGAACGTCGCAGCCGGATCTCATTACCATGTGGCACGCGCTTCGTGGGACTGACTACGATCTGGATATCGATATCAAGAAGGTCATGG
>SKKC01000166.1 GCA_007121695.1 Spirochaetales bacterium
ACGGTTACCATGGCGGCATATCTGCGTGTGCTCGCGGTATACGGTCTGACCGCAGACATAGACGCAATTGCTGTGGATGACGCGCTTGGGCGGCGCCTGCAGGATCTTGGGCTCTCGCGGGGGAAGACACCGTCATGAGCACACAACAGCACTACTCGTAGTGCGTCCACATACGCAGTACTTTCACGGTTTTTTCATCATCCACCACCTGATAGACCAGGCGGTGCTGTATGTTAATGCGGCGCGATAGCGCGCCCTTGAGATTGCCAACAAGTCTCTCGAATCGAGGCGGGTTCTGATATGGGTTGTGGGAAATGATCGTAAGCAACTCACGCGTCTTGTCACGAAGACCGGCGGCCGAAAGCTTTTTCGCGTCCTGCCTGGCCTGTTTCGTGTACACCAGGCGGTAGTGCGGAGTGTTACCACTCAATATGCTCATCCAGCTCGTGCGTAGCGGTAGCCATTCCTTCGCGGATTGAGTCGGCCAGATGTGGTATGGAGTTGAGGTAGATGGTCTCCTGAATCGCTCGCCAGTCATCTTCTGAAATGAGTACCGCCGACCCCTTCTTACCGGTAATCAGGACCGGTTCATGCTCTGAGTTGACCTGCTCTATCAGCCGAAAGAGATTCTGCCGGGCGTTCGTCGCGTTGGTAGATGCCATACTCGCTCCTGTACGTAATACTGTACGCATTTTCTGTTCACATGGGAATAGCGTTCGCGCCGGCAAAAACCACCACGGTTGCGGACACTATTCTCTGTTGCACCCGCCCACGCCCTGCTCTATGCTTGCAGCTATTACATCATGAAAAACGTACACGATTCCATTGTTCAGACAGCCACGCGCCTGCTCGAAGCATGGTGCCAGGGGATTCTCGCACACCAGACAATCGACCCGGGCAACGACAGAACCCACGGCGGTTTTTACAGCCCGGGGGATCAAACCTACCTCGGCCGTTCAGCGGACGCGCTGTATCCACTGCTGTGGATGGCGAAGCACACGGGCGAGCAGAAGTATGTCGATGCTGCTCTGCTGATCTACGACTGGGAGCAGCGCAACTGCTGGTCAGATGAATCAGGCTGCTGGTTCAACGACGCAAACAAGCCGGACAGCTGGAAGGGCATTAACGTGTTCTCGGTCATGACCAAGTACGAGGCCATGGTGCACTACCCGGATCTCCTGGGCGAGGCGACCATTGCCGAATGGAAAAAGCGGCTGTACCGGGTCGCGGAGTTTCTCTACGAGAAGCTGACCATAGACTTTGGAAACGTGAACTACCCCGCGTATGGAACGCTTGTGTTCCATTGCCTCGGAGAACTGTTCAACGAGGATCGTTTCTTTCAGAAATCAGACGCGCTCGCTTCAGACATCATGCCGCGCTTTACGCAGGACGGGCTCTTTTTCGGGGAAGGCGGGCGCACCGGAAACGAACACGGTCAGTACCCCATTGACCTTGGCTACAACGTGGAAGAAAGCCTTCCCGCCCTCGCACTCTACGCACAGCGGGCTGGTAAGAGCGATCTGCTTCAGAAGGTACTCGCCTCCTGCCGGGCGCACCTCGAGTTCATGCTGCCAAATGGCGGCTGGGACAACAGCTGGGGCACAAGGAGTTTCAAGTGGACCCTCTGGGGAAGCCGCACTTCGGACGGATGCCACCCCGGGTACTACGCGCTTGCGGGGGTGGAACCCGTGTTTGCCGAAGCCGTGCTGCGCAACCTCAAGTGCCTCGAGGCTTCCACCGCGAACAACCTGCTTCACGGCGGGCCGCACGAGTTCGCCCACGGCGTAGCACCATCCATCCACCACAGCTTCAACCATGCAAAGTCCCTCGTGGCGCTGCTGCATACACCCGAACCGCATGTGCCCTCACCGCAGCCGGTCCTCCCGCGCGAAACCGAATACGGCGTACGCAGTTTCCCGAGCATTAACACCCGGCTTTTTGCCAAAGGGCCGTGGCGGGGAACGGTGACCGCGTACAACGTCGGCTACAAAAACGAAACCAGGGGCCACGCGAGCGGCGGCGCCCTGACCGTGCTCTACCACATGCAGCACGGCATGGTGAGCGCGGCAAGCATGACCGAGTACCAGCGCTGGGAAGAACACAACATGCTCGACGCACACACGATCAGGAACTTCATGAACCTCACACCGCGCCTCGAGCTGACAACGCCTGACACACGCGTCTTTCGAAACATATGCGATTTTTCCGCAGAGATTTCTTCAGACGAGCAGGCTGATGATGAATTAACGCTTTCCGCGGTCTCCCAGCTGACAGAAGACGACCGCGCACAACCTCCCGCTGACATGCCCGTGGTCTCCACCCGCTACACCGTGCGGGGTAATGTGTTCACCATAGAGGTGTCCACAGACCGCCCGGCCCCCGAGGGCACCTTCCGGTACGTGTTCCCGCTTGTCTGCGCCGCCACAGACCGCATTGTGCGGGATGGCACGCGTTTCACTCGCACGAACGAGACCGGCAGCTTGAGCATCGAGTCGAGTCACCCACTCGAAGCGCTGCTTCCGGACAACGAACGCGCGTACAACGTGATCCCGGGCCTCCAGGCCTATCCGATATTTGTAGACGCACGCGGTTTACACGAGCAGGCGCTGACCGTGACGTTTCGTGGGTAG
>SKKC01000085.1 GCA_007121695.1 Spirochaetales bacterium
ACGGTGCCTCCGTAGCCGATCTGCGGGGTCAATCGGAACCGTGCTCCGATCGGAAGTGTGTATCCGGTTGTAAGCACCCAGTCGAACTCTGTAAGGTCGCGAACCGAGCTGGTTTCGTTCGGGAAGTGATACAGCCCCGCGACCCCGAGTCCTATGCGAACTGGTGCAAGCCCGTCCAGGTCCTGGAATCCAGGAACAAGCATATCGAAGCGTGCGCCAGCACCGACTGCGAATCTCGAAAACTCTGCGTACCGACCACGAGGCAGGGTGCCGTTACCCGACAGCTCCACGCTGTCGATAAACCACGGGAATGCCCGCTGCCGGGGTGTCTCTTCTTCGTCTTCGGGCGGCGGGGTGTCGTCTGCTGTCTGCACCGGCACGAAGGCGCTCGCGGTGTCCGGTGTGAACAGAAAGGATTGCGGAACATCTCCTACGAGTGTTGAACTCGGTCGTATCTCAGACTCGCCGGCGATCAGAAGTCCAAGCTGATACTGCCGCTCGTCTGCTCGCCCGGCAGCTGTATCGTCTCCGAATCCTCCAATGCGTACCTGCGTTCGCGGGTCGAGCTCTGCGAGAGCGTCCGAAACCGAAAGAACGGCGTTTCTTGTTGTGGAGGTTGGCACATCCCCGTCGGTAAAGGCTGCATCATCATACACAACCGCAATGCCCTCGGTCGTCTGAAACACAGCGAGGTTTCCGACAGGCGTGCCCGACCGGTCTTCGGCTTCCTGAAGAGCCGCGCGCACCATGGCAGCGCTCACCGCAGGGTCAGGAACAACGAACACCGTCGCGCCTGCGGCTTTCACATCCGTATACTGTTTCCACCACAGCGACTGCGGTGCGACGCTCGCGTCCGCCTCGTCGAGGATGGAAATCTCGACGCGACGATTCTGCGCGAGTCCTTCGGCAGTCTCGCCCTCGTAGACAGGAAAGCGGTCTCCCTGTCCAACTGCCGAGATCATGTCCCGGTTAAAGATTCCGGTCGCTGCCATGGCGTCTGCCACCGCGTTCGCCCGCTGGTTGGACAGAACAGTACCGTCGTTCGCCTGTATCCGTGCGGTATGCCCTTCGACGAGAATATTCCGGTTCGCGAACCGTTGTAGCACATTCGACATGAGTACGATTTTTTCGGCGGTTTCCGGAATTATCTCCGGTGAATCCGGCAGGAACTGCAGGTCCCGATACGTAATGGAGGTGGTATTTCCCACGACCTCGACCGCAAAGTTCTCGAGTCCTGCCTCTTCGGCGCCAGCTTCAACTTCGCTGACGAGAAGCGAAAGACTCACCGACTCCCAGTCCAGCGGATTGTGCTGGTCCACAAGCGAGACACGCGGCGCGTTCTGCGACCACGCCGACTGGGCGAGAATTATCATGCTCAGGAGCATGAGCCTGCCGAATACACGGCTCCGTTTCATATACATACAACTTCCCCCTCTGACTTTTTGAAATCGCGTACATCGATTTCGTGATTTGTGTAGACACGTATGTATTTATTCACAGAGAAAACAACACATGGCGCATAAATTTGCAACATGTGTCGCGTAATTTAATATTGATGTAAACAGTATGCGCGTGTGGCCGAATTTCCAATGTGGCGTTACTATGGGAGGATATGCGCGCATCCGTGAACAAGCACCAGCAGCAGTCGGACCAGACCTGTGAGTCCATTCTTGAGGCCGCTCTTGAGTTGTATCTGACGAACGGTATCGAGCGAACGAATATCACCGACATTGCCCGGGCTATTGGAACGCACAGGGCAACGGTCTACCGGTATTTCCGCTCGCACGAAGAAATCGGTTTCGCGCTCGCTGAACGGCTTGTCGCACCCATCGTTGAGGCCTATTACGCGGAGCTTGAACCGTATCTGCATACGGGGACGGGCTGGGACAAACTCTGTGCGGCGGTCCTGTGCACAAACCGCCTTGCTCGCGCGCACAGGAAAGAGTTTCGGTTCTTCGCGATCTTCGATGCGTACCTGGCGTTGCTACCGAACCAGCCGGAGATCGGCCGCAAGCTGATTCGGGTGTTCGGGACCGACGAGTTTCTTGCTCTGCAGCGCCGACTCATTCTTGAAGGTCAAGAGGATGGATCCATACGCACCGATCTTGATACCGATAGCGTCTCTCTGGCCATCCGGACCGTGTTTGTCGGTACGTGGGCGCGTATCGATCTGCGATACGAAGTCTTCCGCAGTCAACACTCGCTCGAGCAGCCGGAAATAATCGCTGATACCGCATGCAGGCTTATGCTCGATGGCCTGCGCGCACTGCCTGCCGCGCGACCTACAGAATCCTGACGGGCTGACCAGACCATTCCCGCGGCCGATGGAATCATCATCAATCTGTATCAGAATCCCTTGCATACCATAGGGGGGTATAGTATATTACGCATAGGGAGTGACCGGAAATGGACGAAAAAATGATGCGTGCCCTGTCGGATCGGCTGAAGCGAATCGAAGGGCAGGTCCGGGGTATACACAAGATGGTGCAGGAAGACCGCTACTGCATGGATATTCTCGCGCAGACGCGAAGCATCATGGCTGCGATGCGCAAGGTCGAGGATCAGATCATGGAGAATCATCTGCATACCTGCGTCAGGGAAG
>SKKC01000051.1 GCA_007121695.1 Spirochaetales bacterium
ATGGAGTTCCTGAAGGCCAACGCGCATGAAGACGACTGGTTCCTGCAGCTTGAGGTCTTTGATCCGCACGAGCCGTTCATGTGCCCGGCGAAATACCGCAATCAGTTCGCCCCACCCTGGAACGGCCCCTTTCACTTCGACTGGCCACCCTATGCGCCGGTATCTGATGAGGAACGCGAAGCGATGGACCACATCCGCGCGTGTTACGCAGGAACTCTGGCCATGGCGGATCTGTGGCTGGGAAAATTTCTGGATCAGGTTGATGAACTCAGCCTGACCGACGATCTACGGATAATTTTGACCACCGACCATGGTCATTTGCTCGGCGAGCACGGATACTGGGCGAAAAACTACATGCACGACTACCCGGAACTGGTGCACCTCCCCCTCATCGTCCGCGACCCGAGCGCTGCGCCGTTGGGGGCGACGGGGACGGCGGGGACGGAGGCGTGGCAGAAGACAGCGGCGCGGCCAGCGCAGCCGGGGACGGAGGCGCCTTCGAGGGCACAAACTGCCATCGACGCCCTCACTACCACCATCGATATCATGCCGACAATCCTTTCCTGGCATGGCGTTGATATTCCGGCCTCGGTACAGGGAAAACCATGGCAGCATTTGTTGTCCGATACAGCACGCGAGACAACGCATCACGAGACCGTGCTTTTCGGGTACTGGGGAAAGACCATCAATATTACTGACGGGAAGTACCAGTACACACGTGTGCCGGATCCCGCTAAGCCGCGGTACGACCACACAGCCATGCCCGTGCGGTACATGGGAGCTGATTCTGATGAGCTTCGGCACGCCGAGCTCGGTGATTTCCTGCCAACAGCAAACGGAGTTCCGGTATATCGTGTGAAGTTTCCCGGCAGCGACGGGGGCGAGCACGTACCACACGAAGACCTGCTCGCCGATCTGTCGTTGGATAATCCTGTTGCAAATCCGATTCAGGACGCCGAACTACACTCGCAGTGGCAGCAACGACTTCGGGATGCCATGATCAACCACGATGTACCGGGGACGGAGCTTCAACGATTCAGACTTGCATAGTCTTTCGCGGCTCCGTACAATCTCACAAATGCTACTATACATTATTCGCCACGCAGACCCGGACTATGATGCCGGAACAATTACAGAGTTCGGCCATACGGAAGCCGCTGCCCTGGCACGGATCATGCCTCGCCTCGCTCCGACACACCTGTACTCGTCACCGCTCGGTCGTGCAAAAGACACCGCGGCGTACACCGTTCAGGCGACCGGACTGCCCCTTCATATAGAAGACTGGACGCAGGAGATATCAGGATTTGCGGTAGACCAGGGTGATCCCTACGGTGCGACAGCTATCTGGGATTATCACGGTGAAGATGTAAGACGAATCGACCCACCTGGGGCGCAGACACGGGACTGGTTCGCCACTCCACCGTACAACACGCCCGGATTTCCCGATCTCTGTGACGCACTCGCGAATGCGTCCGATGCATTCCTGGCAAGGCACGGCTACACGAGGGACGGAGGCGCCTATAACATACGCGAAACCGAACCCGATACACGAGCACAGCGCATCGCCGTGTTCTGTCATGGCGGGTTTGGTCTGACCTGGCTCGCCCATCTGCTCGAACTGCCGCTACCGCTTGTCTACAGCGGGTTTTATCTCTGGCCGAGCTCAGTAACGACCATTTTATTCGACGAGCGCACCAGAGGAGTGGCGACTCCCCGTTGTATCGGCCTCGGCGATGTAAGTCATTTGCACCAGGTTGGCCTCCGTCCCCGCCCGCGGGGCATTAAGGCGAACTACGAGTAATCTTGACCTGATATGTTAAAAACAGGTTATAAACGAAACTTTTTCCTGCACAAGATCGCCAAATCGTTGTAGTTTGATTAGGAAATACATACGACTCGAATCAGGGAGGTTTACGTATGAAAAATCGTCTTTTTCTTGTGTTCATGACGCTTTTGCTGTCGGTGAGCATGACCGTTTTCGCCGGTGGTCGCGGCGAAGAAGTTGACATGAATACCGTCACACTCGGGTACAATCCGTTTCTCGCGGATTCTTTCACCGATGCGCCACCACCCATCGATGTAATCCGAGAGGTGCTGGCCGAGCGATACCCCGAAATTACCCTTGAGTATCATACGATGGCGCAGGATCTGCTCGATTCACTTGTTATTTGGATGACAAGTCAGGACACCACGGTTGACATCTTCGGTATGGATACCCCGTGGGTCACGCAGTTTGGAAATGCAGGTTGGGCAGTCCCGTTGAACGACAGGATGCCAGATCTCGACACGCGTATCGAAACAGCGGGCCTGGAAACGTTCGCGTTCGAAGGAGACTGGCTTGCAGTACCGTTCTGGGGTAGCGTAACCGGTCTGTACTATCGGACTGACCTGCTTGCAGAGTACGGATTCAGCACCCCGCAGTCAGTCACCGAAATGGTAGAAATCATCGAAACCATACGAGCGGATCGCCCGGAACTCGCGGGACTTCTGTGGCCCGGGGAACGTGGTGAGTCTCTGAACATGTTTTACGCGACGCTCTTATACGCCTTTGGCGGACAGTACACTGACGCAAACGGCAACTATCTGTTCGAGTCGGAAGCAAGCGTCCGCGCGGTGCAGTTCATGCGGGATACCATTGTGAACGAGTGGTCACCGCGAGCCGTGCAGAACTGGGAACGCCTGGAATCACGACAGCGATTCGTGTCCGGCGATGCGATCTTTTCCTGGGACAACCACGATATTATCGTGTTTCTCGACGATCCGGAGCAGTCACAGGTAGCGGGCAACTGGGACCTTATTCCGTTTCCGGCTGAACCCGAGGGACAGTCTGTCGCTATCACCGGTGGTTTCGCGTTTGCCATGAATCCGTTCAGCCCGAAACTCGAAACCGCAACGCGGGTCATGGAGGTTATCTCCAGTCGTGAAGTCCAGCGCGGGTTTGCCCTCGCATGGGGCCCTGTTCAGCAGTACATAGGTCTCTACGATGATCCGGTGGTACAGGAATATAACCCGAACTCCGAGAAACTTGGACCGCTGGTCGAAGTGGCTCTCAACCGGCCACCATCCCGTAACTATGGCGAGCTGTCTGCGATTATGCAGGAAGAACTCAACGCCGCGATCACGGGTACCCGGTCTGTCGAGGCCGCTCTTGCGAATATGCAGCGCAGAGCGTCAGCGCTCCGCTGATCACGATACCGCCTTACAATCGGCCGCCGGAAGGCGGCCGATTTCGTATGCAGCGGGTTGTGCGACCGGATTCGTGTATCCGGGCTCTTGACGCCAACCCATCCTGCGGAGACTATCGGAGACATACGAGGTTCTAAGGTGACATCGAACAAAATCGAAACCCGAATTGCTCTGGCCCTTGCTCTGCCGGCAGTGTCTGGACTTCTTATTTTTAACTACTATCCGATTGTTCAGAGTTTCATTTACTCGTTTTTCGATCTGGATTTTACGACGGACTGGCTGAATGCACCGTTCATCGGACTTCAGAACTACGCGGCCGTCATGGCGAGCGACCAGTTCTGGTACACGTTTCTGTTTACGACCGGGTTTACCATTGTTGCAGTAACCCTCGATATCAGCCTTGGAATGGCCTTTGCGCTGGCCACATTCTATGTTCCCAAAAGCATGCGAGGTATACTGCGCGCCTTTATCATTGTCCCGTGGGCGATTCCGAAGGTCATACAGGCTTCGATGTGGCGGTGGATGCTCAACAGCGATGTTGGCCCCATCGGCGATCTGCTGGTCCGCATCGGACTTGTTGATGAACCCCCACTGTTTCTCGCAGAGCGCGTTCTTGCCATGGGAAGCATTGTGGCAGCATACACCTGGAAAGGTGCGAGTATTGCCGCATTCTTTCTGATGGGTGGCCTTGCCTTGATTCCCGGTGAAGTCCGAGAGTCGGCGATTGTAGATGGAGCAAGCTCTATCCGCCGTTTCTTTTCGATAACCCTGCCGATCGTTATGCCGACCGTTTTCGTAGCGCTTCTGTATCGCAGTCAGGACGCATTGAGAGTGTTTGACGTTGTATATGGTCTGACGGGGGGCGGACCGGGAACCAGCACCGATACGCTCAGCTCGTTTGCATACAATGCGTATTTCCGATTCGCACAGTTTGGGCGAGCCTCAACCTATGCGGTGGTTACGTTCATACTCATAGGCGCCGTCGGAACATTCTATATCAGTCGGGTTCGCAGAAACTTCAGCTTCAAGGAATAGTCATGAACAGGAAACAGCGCGAAATCAGACACAAAATACTGTCAATCATTATCGTAGCGGTAATCGGGACCTGGTGCCTCGCGCCGCTGGCCTGGATATTTGTGACCTCGATCAAGCCTCTGGGAACCGAGTATCGGATTCCGGTGGAGTACTGGCCCGATCAACCCACACTCGAAAACTACCGCACGGTGCTTGGAGAGCGCTTTCGAATACAACGGTCAATTCTGAACAGCGTCATCGTCTCGTCAGGCTCCGTAATTGGAACCCTGACCCTGGCAACCCTTTCGGCGTACGCCATCGCCAGACTCAAGTTCAAGTATCGCTTTCATACCCTCTATATGATGCAGATCGCCGGAATGATTCCTCCGATTGTTGTTATAGCTCCAACCTTCGTCATGATGCGTTCGCTCGGCCTTCTGAGAACGTACTGGGCAATGATTCTTCCAAATATGGTCTACGCATTACCGCTTTCATCGTTTCTCATTGCCAGCTATTTCGCCAACGTCCCATTCGAGCTGGAGGACGCTGCAAAAATCGATGGAGCCGGTACGTTCAGAACGATATTTCGCATCGTGCTGCCCATCGCAGCCCCGGGCATTTTCTCGGCTGGTGTTCTGGCTTTTCTCGGTTCATGGGGCGAGTTCATGCTCGCGAACACGGTTTCCATCGGTTCGGCAGCTGTCGAGACGGTGCCTGTCGCGATACAGAGTCTCAGTCGCGCGTTTAATCTGCAATGGGCCTGGGTCGCTGCAGGTACAATGGTAACTATTACGCCAATACTGATCGCGGTACTCATTTTCCAGAGGGTCGTGGTGACCGGTCTGTCGGCCGGTGGTGTCAAATAACGTGTTCGAGAAGCAATACACCGTCCACGTCATTTCCCATACTCACTGGGATCGCGAGTGGTATCGCACGCAGCAGCAGTTTCGCATGAGCCTGGTGCGAACCGTAGATACCGTGCTCGAGTATATTCGCGAGAACCCGGGGTTCCGGTGTTTCCTGCTGGACGGTCAGTCGATTCTGATCGATGATTACCTGGCTGTCCGGCCGGAGAAGCGCGAAGAAATCAGAAACTGCGTAGCCGAGCGTCGGCTGTTTATTGGCCCGTGGTATACGCAGCCAGACGAGTTTCTCGTGTCGGCCGAGAGTCTTGTTCGTAACCTGCAACTCGGTATACGCACGGCCCGCTCGTACGGCAGGACCATGCGCCTCGGGTGGATACCCGACACCTTCGGGCATATTTCACAGCTCCCGCAAATTCTGACCGAATTCGGCATTTCGGCCGCCGCGCTCACCCGAGGTATCGGTGACCAGCTTCCCGAACCCCGCATAGAGTTTCTCTGGCGCAGTCCGAACGGGAGCGAGGTTCTGGTGCTGCACCAGATGCAGGGGTACTTCAGCGCGGGTCTGCTTGCCTTTCCGTTCTTCTGGGGTGATGTGTCCAACATAGCCCCCTCCGCGAAGCGGGCAGCAGTGCGGGTATCGCAGTTACTCGATTCGCTCAAGCAGGCTGCGGGGAGCAATAATCTCGTGCTCTGGAACGGCGCCGATCACATGCCGCCGGAGCCGGGAATCGCAGAAACCATAGATGAGCTGAACGAGATCAGCCGGGACTACCACTTTGTTCACAGCGACGTCGAGTCGCTCGCGGATGCGATTCTCAGCGAAAAACCGGAACTTCCGGTAGTGAGTGGCGAGTTACGCGGTAGCCGGTATCATCCGCTTCTGTATTCCATCCTCTCGACTCGAACCTACCTGAAGCAGCGGAACAGTCGTCTGCAACGGCTACTCGAACGGTATACGGAACCTATCTCCGCGCTCGCGTCCATTGTGCCGCGAGAGGACCTCTCGCCGGGCGCTGCCGCGCGGTACCGATATCCTTCAGCCGAACTCCGCGAGTCGTGGAAGCTGCTTCTGCAGAATCACGGACACGACAGTATCGGGGGCTGCAGCATTGATCAGGTGCATCGGGAGATGATCACCCGCTTCGACCAGGGCGAGCAGATCGCTTCCCGAATTGCGTTCGAAAGCCTGAAGCACCTCTCGGGTGTTCTCGATACGACCTGGGCCCCCGACGACGCGCCAATGTGCGTCTGTTACAATCCCGCCGACCGACCACAGGTTCGCGTTGTGCAGCACGAGTTTCGCTTCGCGCGTCCGCTCGCTGAACCCCTTGTCGTGCTCAATCGTGACGGCGAACAGCTGCCGGCCCAACTCGTGTCGCGCGAAGAACATAGCCACGGCTGGCTCGACAGGGACACAACGGTTGCCGGTTGCCTCGGGAATCTCTCGTGGTGGCAGGAAGTGCTCAAGCGCATGGACGAGCTCGATATAGCCGACTTCAACCTCGAATCAGCCGCGGAAGGCGGCCTTATACTTCGCGTGTATCTCTCCGACTATGGAGGCATCGAGACCTCGGTACTGGGGCGGCTTGAAGCACAGCTGCAGGCACTCGACCGCGACACTCCGGTTTTGCTTCGGGCAAGCTACGTGCATCACAGGATTGCCTTCGCCGATCGTCTCGACCCCGTCAGTTACAGCGCGTACGCCATTGCCACTCGTCGAACGCAACTCCCGGACGCGGCCGTGGTGGAATCGTTCGATACGGTTTCGGTGCGTTCCGATGCGGGCAGACACGGGCTGGTATTTTCCGGGGGCACCATCGATGTTGAACCTGACGGCAGCCTGCTGCTCACCACACCATCGGGTGCTGTCTACTCAGGAATGGCCCGACTGGTGGACCAGGGTGATGGTGGAGATACCTACGATTTCTCTCCGGTCGGTGAAGAGCGTCCGCTTGTGCTCGAAGACGAGCCGGTTGTAGAGGTCCTGCAGCAGGGTCCGATCACAGCTGGTATGGAGGTTCGATTCGAGTCCCGACTGCCGGCATGGCTTGAAGCCGATCGAACGCGACGAAGTCTCGCAACGGTGAATGTGCCGGTGCGTATGCAGGTGTGGGTCGAAACAGGGTCCGATGCTGTCCGGGTAAAGACGACGATCGGCAATGCAGTTCGCGATCACCGGATGCGGGCGGTATTTCCCTGTCTTCCGGTCACGGAATCCCCGGTCGACTCCCGGACGACACCGTCGCTGTGGGTCGATACGCCGTTTGCGGTTGAGCGCCGACAGACGCAGCCGGTCGGTGGATCGGACTGGGAACAGCAACCCGGAAGCATACAGCCACATCTTAACTGGGTCGGCCTTGGCACGGATGCTTCAGCCATCGCTGTTACCGCGGACGGCCTGCACGAGCACGAGGTTGTTGAAACGGCAAACGGCCAGGCAATAGCGCTTACACTCCTGCGTTCGGTGGGCTGGTTATCCAGAGGTGATCTGCTGACCCGCGAAGGTCAGGCTGGCCCGATGATCGAGACCCCTGAAGCACAGTGCACAGGTACTGGAACATTTGAGTATGCGTTTCGCCTGTTTGACTCAGAACAGCAGCTCCGTTCGAGCGTGCCATCGTTGTCAGACCCGCTGCTGCAACCGTTAACGGTTGCGACCGAAAATACACCCGAACGGCTCGCAGAGGTTACACGAAGAGCACATGCCGGGTACGACCGAACACGTTGCAGTTACATAAATCTGGAAGGAACGGATTTCGTCCTCTCCGCGTGCACCAAGGCAGCGAATGCAGCAGGACTCGTAGTCGTCCGATTCTATAACAGCAGGAACGAGCCGGTGACACAACGGGTGCAGGTCGCACCTTTTGTGATCGCCTGTAATCGCGCTCTGTTGAGCGAAGATCCCGTTGAGAGACTCCGCATCGAAGACGGCCGTATCACGGTTTCGGCGGAACCGTTTCAGATCATCACATTGCTCCTCAGACATGAAGGTCTTCCGGCGTGAGTGCGCCGGCAGTTCTCTGGGATCTTGATGGAACACTGACAGATCCGTTCCAGGGCATTACGCGCTGTCTGCAGCACGCGCTCAGGTCCTGCGGTGTTTCCGATCCACCATCATCCGAGTCTCTTGCCCGATACATCGGCCCTCCGCTTACCGACGCGTTTCGGGAGTTACTCGCAACAGACGATGCTGCCGAGATAGACCAGGCGGTACGGTTCTACCGCGATCGATTCACGGACGTCGGAATCTACGAGAATACTGTCTATCCAGGGATTCCCGAGGCGCTTGCAGATCTGTTCGCGGCGGGTGCAACCCTCTACGTCGCCACGTCGAAACCAGTCGGGTTTGCCAGGCGTATTATTGATCATTTTCGCCTTCATACCCTGTTTCGGGACGTCCACGGATCCGAGCTCGATGGAACCCGATCGGATAAGGCTGATCTTATTGCACACGTGCTGAACGAACACGAACTGCTACCCGAAAACTGCATTATGGTCGGTGATCGCATGCATGACGTGGTTGGAGCTCGCGCCTGCGGCGTGACGCCCGTTGGTGTTCTGTGGGGATACGGATCCCGCGAAGAACTGACCGAAGCCGGTGCTGCAGCACTGTGCGAATACCCCCACGAGCTCGTTCCAGTAATAAATTCACTTGTCAGAGGATGAGTTCCACCGTAGGATTTGGCTCATCTATGAAAATCTATCGAGCGATACAGGAACTATCTCATGACATCGGCCGGTTTCGGGAAACCCTGACAGCAGGCTCGGCAGAACGGTGGGCAGGGCTCTGCGGTTTCGATGGCTTCGTGGACTCCTTTATTCGAATGAATCGACCGGCCTCCATGGCCGAGTTCGGGCCGAAAGTCGCCCAGGCGGCTGGAATTGCCGCCTCGTATTCGGTCACGCACGAAGGCAATCGATTCGGGGGAAACGGGCCTCTGTTTGTGAGTGCCTTACACGATCTGTTTGGCGGTCATATCGATCTGCGCTACGCGGGCGGCGTGGGAGCAGACGAAATGGAACCGCTCTTTGCCGAGGCGCTCGAACCCCGGTTGACGGCTGTGTATCCAATGGCTCCACCAGCGCAGACCGACTGTCTCGAGTTTACGGACGGGAAAGTCATGCTGAACGACTTCGGCCCCTGTGGAGAGATTACCCTGTCGCGGCTGATCGAGGTCATGGGCGAGGCCGAATACCAGCGGGTGGTGGACGACGCCGATTTTTTCGTTGCCGTTAACTGGGGCAAGCTTCCGAATGTCGGGGACATCTGGGCTGACATCGCAAACCGGCGTGCAGCAGGCCCGCAGGCCGGTACCCGCGTGCCGTTTTTCATGGACCTCGCGGAGTTCGAACACCGGTCATCCAGCGATGTACAGCAGCTTCTGTCGCTGCTGCCCCGTGTTACCGAAGTGTTTTCGAGTATCCTGAGCTTTAACCTGAAAGAAGCATGGCAAATGGGCGACGTTTTCGGAGGCGATTTTGGGGGAAAGAAAGACCCGGATGATGTTGCACAACTCGCCGCGTTCCTCAAGGATCATATTGCCGTCGATCGCATCGTTATTCATCCCAACAGTGGAGCCGCATGCGCGAGTAGCGAAGGCCTTGTCTATGTTCCCGGTCCGTACTGCGAGAGTCCTCTGATTTCGACTGGTGCCGGCGATAACTTCGGTGCCGGGTGCCTCGCGGGCCATCTGCTTGGTCTTGATGACTCGGGCATGCTGCTCACCGGAAACGCCGCGAGTGGATTCTATGTCAGGACGGGACGATCCGCTTCGTTCAGCGACCTGGCAGCACTCATCGATCAATGGCGTACGGGAACACTTCCCGAGCGGCTCTAAGCCAGGTTGCGTTGACAAAGCAATTTTCGGTAGATATAGTTGTGCCTCGGTTTGCCGAGTGACAGACATTGGAGAGATGTCAGAGTGGTCGAATGAGGCGGTCTTGAAAACCGTTGAACCGCAAGGTTCCGTGGGTTCGAATCCCACTCTCTCCGTGGCGTCCCG